>NZ_JBSFNC010000037.1:0-75186 GCF_053586895.1 Amycolatopsis sp. NPDC003731
GGATGCTGAGGATCGAGTCGCCGCCGAGCTCGAAGAAGTTGTCCTCGACGCCGACCTCGGGCAGGCCGAGGGCGTCGGCCCAGATGGTCGCGAGGAGCCGTTCGGTGCCGGTGCGCGGCGCGACGCGGGTGGTGCCGCCGGTCCAGTCCGGGGCGGGCAGGGCGCGCCGGTCGAGCTTGCCGCTCGGGTTGAGCGGCAGCCGATCGAGGGGCACGAACGCCGAGGGCACCAGGTGGGCGGGCAGCGAGGCGCCGAGGAAGTCCCGCAGGTCGGCGGGCGCCTCGGGCACGACGTAGGCGACCAGCCGCTGGTGCCCGCCGTCGGTGCGCGCGACGACGACCGCCTCGGTGACGTCCGGGTGCTTCCGCAGCGCGGCCTCGACTTCGCCGGGCTCGATCCGGAAGCCGCGGATCTTGACCTGGTCGTCGGCGCGGCCGAGGTACTCCAGTTCGCCGCGGGCGGTCCAGCGCACGACGTCGCCGGTCCGGTACATCCGGGCGCCGGGCGCGCCCGCGGGGTCGGCCACGAACCGGCTCGCCGTCAGCCCGGGCCGGCCGAGGTAGCCGCGGGCCACCCCGGCCCCGCCGAGGTGCAGCTCACCGGCGACGCCGACCGGTACCGGCCGCATCCCGCGGTCCAGGACGTACGCGCGGATGCCGGCGATCGGACGGCCGATCGGCGGCGTGCGGTCGGTGTCGTGGTACCAGGCGGTGGCGTACACAGTGGACTCGGTGGGCCCGTAGATGTTGGCGATCCGGCTGTCCGGCAACGCTTTCCGGATGTCGAGCAGCGCGTGCCGGGTCAACGCCTCGCCGGCCAGGACCACGGTGGACGGCCGCACCGTCACCGCGCCCTGGGCCAGCAGCTGCGCGAACGCCGAGGGCACGCCGCTGACCAGGCCGACCGGCCGGCCGGTGTGCTCGCCTTCGCCGAGGGCCAGCACGTCCCGGACGATCTCGACGGTGGCACCGGTCATCAGCGGCGCGAAGATCTCGAACACCGAGACGTCGAAGTTCAGCGACGTCGAAGCGACCACTGTGGACCCCGGCCGGAAGACGTCCGCGAAGTCCGTGCGCGCCCAGGCCACCAGGTTCGCGGCGCTGCGGTGGGCGACCACAACGCCCTTGGGGCGGCCGGTCGAGCCGGACGTGTGGATCACGTAGGCGGGGTGGTCGGGGTTCGTGGCGCGGTCTCGCTGTGCGGGGGCGCCCTCGAACAGGGCGGGATCGTCGAACGCGAGCGCGGGGACGGACCCGGGGCCGCGGCCGTCCGGGGTGAGCAGCAGGGCCGGGCCGGCGTCGTCGAGGATCAGTTCCTGGCGGTCGGCCGGGTAGGCGGGATCGACCGGGAGGTAGGCGGCGCCGGACTTGAGCACCCCGAGCAGCGCCACCAGGATCCGTTCCGTGCGCGGCAGGGAGACGGCGACGAACCGTTCGGGCCCGGCTCCGCGTTCGGCCAGGACCCGGGCCAGCCGGTCGGCCTGCTCGTCGAGCTCGGCGTAGGTGAGCGAGCGGCCCTCGCAGACGACCGCGACCGCGTCCGGCGTGCGGGCCACCTGGGCCTCGAACAGTTGCGGCAGCGTGACTTCCGGCTCTTCCAGGACCGGCCCGCACGAGAGACCGGCCAGGTGCGCCAGCTCGGCGTCGTCGAGGATCGGCAGCTCGGCCACCGGCCGGTGCGGTTCGGCGACCACCGCTTCGGCCAGCACCCGCAGGTGCCCGGCGAAGCGGTCGATCGTGGCGGCGTCGAAGAGCGCGGTGTCGTACTCGATCGCGACACTGCGGCCCTGCTGCTGGAACTCCAGCACGAGGTCGAACCGGGCCCGGGGGCGGGGCAGATCGTGCTCGCCCAGGCGGAGGGCGCCCGCCTCCCGGGGCCGGACGAGGTCCTGCTGCAACACCAGCAGGACCTGCACCAGCGGGGTCCGGCTCGGGTCACGGGCCGGCCGCAGGTCGTCGACGACCTGGTCGAAGGGCACTTCCGCGGCGGCGAAGGCCGCCAGCGTCGTTTCCTTGACCCGGCCGAGAAAACGGTCGAACGGTTCCGCCGCGTCGACCGCGGACCGCAGGACGAGGGTGTTGACGAAGAACCCGGCGAGCCGTTCGAGCTGGTCGTGGTCGCGGCCGGAGACGGCGGTGCCGACGGCGACGTCGTCCTGCCCGGTGTAGCGGGCCAGCAGCACCTGGACGAGCGCGGTCAGCGTGGTGAACAGCGTCGCGCCGGTGTCGTGGCCCAGTGCGGCGAGGTTGTCGGCGAGCTCCGCCGGCAGCTCGTACCGGCGGATCGCGCCCTCGGTGGCCCGGACGGGCGGGCGCGGCCGGTCGGTGGGCAGGTCGAGGGGTTCGAGGCCGGCGAGCTGCGTGCGCCAATACGCGAGCTGCCGGTCGCGGAGGCCGGCCAGCCGGTCGTGGTGCCAGCGGGCGTAGTCGCGGTAGCCGATGTCGAGCGGGGCGGGCTTCTCCCCCGCGTAGAGCGCGGCGAGCTCGTCCACGAGCAGGCCGACCGACCAGCCGTCGGTGATGATGTGGTGCTGGCACAGCAGGAGCAGGTGGTCGTCCGGGCCGCGGCGGATCAGCGTGGCCCGGGTGAGCGGCCCGGTCGTCAGGTCGAAGGGGCGGTCCAGTTCGGCCGCGAGCTGCGCGTCGAGGTCCGCTTCGGCAGCGGTCTCCCGCAGCGGGATGGTGCCCTCGTCGGCGACGATCTGCACGCCCTCGCCGTCGACGGTCCGGAACGTCGTCCGCAGCGACTCGTGCCGCGCGGCCAGCCCGTCGAGGGCGGCGCGCAGGGCGTCGCGGTCCAGCGGGCCGGTGAGGGTGAGGCCGACGCCGGCGTTGTATTCGGTGCTGCCGGGGTTCTGCTGGTCGAGCACCCACAGGCGGCGCTGGACGGGCGAGAGCGGGACCACGGCCTCGTGCGGCACGGGCTCGATCCGGCCGGCCGGGGCGCCGTCGTCGGGCAGCAGCTCGGCGAGCTTCGCGATGGTGCGGGCGTCGAACACCACGCGTGGGGACAGGTCGGCGCCGAAGCGGGCGCGGATCCGGGCGAGCGCGCGGGCGCCGAGGATGGAGTCGCCGCCGAGTTCGAAGAAGTCCGCGTCGACGCCGATGTCCGGGACACCCAGGACGTCGGCCCAGATTGCGGCGAGCGCGTGCTCGGCCGGGGTCCGGGGCGCGGTGTGCGTGGCGCGGACCTGGGCGGACCAGTCGGGTTCGGGCAGCGCGTCGCGGTCGAGCTTGCCGTGGTGGGTCAGCGGCATCGCGTCCAGGGGGACGAAGGCGGCCGGGACCATGTACGGCGGCAGCCGGTCGGCCGCGGCGGCCCGCAGGTCGGCGGGATCGGCGTCCCCGACGACGTAGGCGACCAGGCGTTTGACGCCGGGCTGGTCCTCGCGGGCGACGACGACCGCCTCGCGGACGTTCTCCTGCCCGAGCAGCAGTGCTTCGATTTCGCCCGGTTCGATCCGGAAGCCGCGGATCTTGACCTGGTGGTCGGCCCGTCCGACGAACTCCAGCTCACCGGTTTCCGCGCGGCGGACGACGTCACCGGTCCGGTACATCCGCGCGCCCGGTGCGCCGAAGGGGTCGGCGACGAACCGGCTCGCGGTCAGGCCCGGCCGGTCGAGATAACCGCGGGCCAAGCCGGGGCCGGTGACGTAGAGCTCGCCGGTCTCGGCGGGGCGCAGCGCGTCGTCGAGGACGTACGCGGTGGCGTCCGGCAGCGGGTGGCCGATCGGGGGCGTGCCGCCGGGGACCAGCGGGTCGCTCCAGGTGGCGACGACGGTGAATTCGGTGGGACCGTAGGAGTTGATCATCCGGCGCCCGGGCGCCCAGGTCCGGACCAGTTCGGGCGGGCAGGCGTCGCCGCCGACGATCACCGTGCGGAAGTCCGGCAGCGCGTGGCCGGCCGGCAGCGTGGCCAGTGCGACCGGCGGGATGAGCGCGTGGGTGACCCGGTGCTCGGCCAGGACGTCCGCGAGCCGCTCGCCCAGCAGCGGGCCGGGCGGCGGCACGACGAGAGCAGCCCCGTGCGGCAGCGCCATGCCGAGTTCGAGGACGGAGGCGTCGAAGCTCGGCGAGGAGAACTCGAGCACCCGGTCGCCGGGGCGCACGTCGTATTGCTCCCGCATGGCGGCGCAGAAGCCGGCCAGGCCGCGGTGGGTGACGAGGACGCCCTTGGGCACGCCGGTCGAGCCGGACGTGTAGATGAGGTAGGCCGGGTGGTCGAGGTGCAGCGGGGGCGTGGGGTCGGCGGCTGTTTCGTCGTCGGTTTCGCTGTCGGTCTCGCTGTCGGTTTCGTCGAGGTCGAGGGTGGCTGCCGCGTGCCCGCGGCCCACGACGAGCACGGGCTGCGCGTCGGAGAGCACGAAGGCGACGCGCTCGGCGGGCTGCTCGGGGTCGACGGGCAGGAAGGCGGCCCCGGCCTTGGCGACCGCCAGCTCGGCGACGACGAGGTCGGCCGACCGGGGCAGCAGCAGCGCGACGACCTTTTCGGGGCCGGCGCCGCGTCGCACCAGCACGCGCGCCAGCCGGTTCGCCCGCGCGTTGACGGTCGCGTAGGTCAGGGTGCCGTCGGCGCCGGTCAGGGCCGGTGCATCGGGGGTGCGGGCGACTTGCGCCTGGAACAGCCCGGCGAGGGTACGCGCGGGCACCGATCTGTCGTCGTCGGCAGCAGGAACCGAGACGTCGTATCGCGGCATTGCGGAAACCTTTCGAGCACGGATGAGGTCAGCGCGGGGCCGTCCAGGCGCTGGCAGAAGACAGGCAGAAGGGGCCCGCGACCAGGGAAATCGGCAAAAGACTTCCGTCCGGGCAACCGGGTATTTGCCACTCGTTCAACAAATCGGCCCGGCGTGCCACACACCGGGCGAACCCGCAGGAACGAGCGCGAGACACATTGATCCTTTCCAGCGTGACAGCCGCGCGGCAACCCCCGGAAACAGTTCCGATTTCGACGGCACCCCCGCCGTGCCGATTAGGCACCGGCGACCGCCGAACGCGCGCGACAACCAGCGTTCTTCGTGCAGCAGGTCGGTCACCCGGCAGTCGAGTACCCCCAAGACCAGCCGGATTGGCATCACGCTACCCAGTGAACGCGTTGCTCGTACCGCCGAACGGAGCATTGGCAAAAATGTCCAAAAATCGCGGAGGCTTTGCCCGGACAGCGAGTAGTACAGCGACAGTTTTTGTTCACTCTTCTGCCGGAAAATGTTACCTCGATTGGGAGGTTTGACTTTACAGCAGAGCGCTCACCAGCGAAGACACCGCGTCACTCGGGTGACGAAGCCGGGTGACGCCGGGAGTATGCCGGTTTCGGGAGTTGTGGTTCAGCTTACGACACGTCACCCGATTGGCGGGTAACACGGAAGAGAGAGGTGCACCGGTGAAATGATCGATCGAAGAAGCGGTCCCGGGGCGCGGGATGCAGATCCTTGACGGGTCCCGCCCAGTGGGCCGAGTTGACGCGGGAATGCCGGAGGTCGCCGATTGAGCGAGAGGTGAACGGCGTTCACCGGGCCGGGGAAGCGGCGGGGGTTGGCCGGCGCGCTGCCCGTGGTGATGACGGAGGGTGGCACCGCGGGCTCGCGTTGCGGAGCGAGGCTTCCCCCAAGCCCGGCGGCGCGGGCTCCCCACTGCGGCCGGGCGACCCAACGGGCCCGGGCTTCCCACTGCGACGGGGCGACCGAACGGGCATGGGCCCCCACTGCAACCGGGCGACCCAACGAGCGCGGGCTCCCCACTGCAACCAGGCGACCAACAGGCACGGGGCTCCCTACTTCAACCGGCCGCCCAACGAGCGCAGGCTTCCCACTACGACCGGGCGACCCAACGGGCACGGGACTGCCCGCCGCGCGCGCCGACCCGCACCCGCCGGCCGGGCCACAGCCGCCCTGCACCGGCGCCGGCTCAACCGGCGCCCCACGCCCGCCGCAGTCAGGGCCCGCGCCTCGCCCCGCCTCGGCCCGCACTCGCCGACCGCGCCACGGCCGGCGCAGTGCACCCCATCCCAAGAGCCAGCACCTCGCGTCGGCCGCCCCGGCCCCGGCCGGCGCCCCGCACCCACCGGCGCCCAACCTCGCTTCCGGCCAGCCGCCGCGCACCCTGCGCCGCCCGCCACCCCACGCGCCCCGCATCCAGCCAAGTCGCCCCGCACCCAACGCCCGCCGATCCCGCCGCAGCCAGCGCCCAACGCCCGCGCCCGTCCCCGATCTGCATTCCCGCCCGCGCTCACCCACCCCAGAGCCGCATTCCCGGCCGATCCCCCCTCACCCCGCCGATCCCGCCACAGCCGACAGCCAACGCCCGCCGCCCCAGCCCCGGCGGGCGCCCCACCTGTCCCCGAACGCATTCCCACCCACGCCGAGCCACTCCCCGCTCGCCCCGCCGATCCCGCCACAGCCCGACACCCAACGCCCGCCGCCCAGCCCCGGCGGGCGCCCCACCTGCCCCCGACCCGCATTCCCACCCACGCCCACCCACCCCAGAGCCGCATTCCCGGCCGATCCCCGCCCACCCCGCCCCGAGCC
Organism: Amycolatopsis sp. NPDC003731; assembly: GCF_053586895.1. Taxonomy (NCBI): domain Bacteria; kingdom Bacillati; phylum Actinomycetota; class Actinomycetes; order Pseudonocardiales; family Pseudonocardiaceae; genus Amycolatopsis; species Amycolatopsis sp. NPDC003731. Next base: position 6,524 of record NZ_JBSFNC010000037.1, read on the forward strand.
GCCGACACCCGACCACCTGCCCCCTCTGATCCACAACCACCGGAATTGCGGCCGACGCGATCACGCCATCCCCCCACCGGAGCCCCACCCGACCCACACCACCGACCAGCATTCCCGGAACAACTTCACCCCAACCCGGAATCCGCCGGACGACCCCACCCTCAGCCGTCCGGAAAGGACGTCCACAATAGACCCATCCCGACCCATATCCGACGACCTCAGCCTCTTCGCCCGCCGAGACCCCTGACGCACCCACCGGGACCCGGCCCACCCCCACCCCGCCGAAGTCGTTCTTCACCCATTGAGGCGACACCCACCCCATTTCCCACCCCCGTCGACCCCGCCTCCTTGCCGCTTCGATGCGGGCAATTACGCCGAACGGACCCGCCCCTGTTTTACCCGCGAGTTGAATTCCCTTTCGCGCCGGTTGTGGATACACTTCCCCGGGAACGCGGGCGCATTGTGCTGTTCGCGTTCTCGAGCGCACATCCACCGGAGGAGCACCCACGTGGCCCAGAAAGTCTCCGTCGAGATCCTCGACGACATCGACGGCAGCGCCGCCGCCCAGACCGTCCAGTTCAGCCTTGATGGCGTCACCTTCGAAATCGACCTTTCCGACCGGAACGCGGCCGCCTTGCGTGACGAACTGGCCCGCTACATCGGCGCCGGCCGGCGGGTCGGCGGGCGCAAGGTGCGCGTCGCCACCGGGCAGTCGACCACCGCCGCCGATCGTGAGCGCAACCAGCGGATCCGGGCCTGGGCGAACGCGAACGGCTTCGACGTCTCCGAGCGCGGGCGGCTCTCCTCCGAAGTCGTCGCCGCCTTCGAACGGGTGCACGGGGAAGACGCGGAATCGCCCGTTCCGTCGCCGCGCAAGCGCGCTCCGCGCAGGAAAGCCGCCGCCTGACTCCCGAAAACGGCAGGAAACATTTTCCCGGCCCTTCGCCGGCGCGCCGGAATAACCGGCCGCGCCCGCGGTAATGCCTGATCGGCCCTTGTGGTCCAGACCCACCCGCCCTACGGTCGGCGAGGTCCGGGCCGCCACGGGGAGGAGCCGAAAAGGTGCTGGGAACCGTTCTGGCGAGCGCACTTCTGCTGACCGGCGCCGCCCCGGCCGTCGCCGACGCCGGCTGGACACCGGCGCCGATCGTCTGGTCGGCGTGCCCCGTCGACCCGGACAGCCCCACGCCGCCGGACGGCGAGTGCGGCACGGTCCGGGTGCCGCTGGACTGGAACTCGCCGCACGGACCGTCGATCGACCTCGCCGTGGCCCGGCACCGGGCCACGGATTCCGCACACCGCCTCGGCGTGCTGATGGCGGATTTCGGCGGCCCTGGCTCGTCGAATGCGGAACTCGCCGTGACGCCGACCGTGTTCAGCCCGGAGATCCGGGCCCGGTTCGACGTCGTGGGCTTCGACGTGCGCGGCACCGGCCGCAGCCACTTCATCGAATGCGAGAACACGGGCGCGCCGCCGAGCGACGAGCCGACCGGGCCGGCCGAGTTCGCCGCGCTGCGGACCTACAGCGAGAAACGAGTCTCCGCCTGCCGCGCCCGCAACCTCCCCGTCTTCGACCACGCCGACACCGGCGTCAACGCCCAGGACATGGACGCGGTCCGCCGCGCGCTGGGCGAAGCGCGGCTCAGCTTCTTCGGCATCTCCTACGGCACGCTGCTCGGCCAGCAGTATGCCGAGAAGCACGGGGACCGGGTGCGGGCGCTGGTGCTCGACAGCTCCATCGACCACAGCGCCGGCCTCACGCGGTTCCTCGGCGACCGGGCCGCCGCCGCGGACGACGCGTTCCGCCAGTTCGCCGCGTGGTGCGACCGGACGACGACCTGCGCGCTGCACGGCCAGGACGTCTTCGCCGTCTGGGAGAAAGCCCTCGCGATGACCGCCGGGGAGCCGCTGGCGCAGAACGAACTGCGCGACCGGGTGCTGAAAGACATGTACCGCCCCGACTACACCGACCTGGGCGAGACGATCGCCGAAGCCGCGGCCGGCAATCCGCCGATGACCGCCCAGTTCTCCTACAACTACGACTCCATCCGCCTCGCCGTCGTCTGCCAGGACTTCGACCTCCGGATCCGGAGTTTCGCGCAGTACTCGGTGCTGCACGCCGAGGAGCTGCGCCGCGGGCCGCTCATGCGCGGCAGCACGTTGAGCCACAGCGAAGCGATGGCGTGCCTGGGCGTCCAGGGCCCGCCGTCGAACCCGCCGCACCGGCTGAGCATCCCGCGCGCGCCGCAAGTCCTCCTGCTGAACTCCCTCCACGACCCGGCGACGCCGTACGCCTGGGCCCTCGCCATCCACCGCCAAGCCCCGGCGAACACCACGTTGGTGACGTACGAGGGCGCGGCCCACGGAGTCTTCGAAAAGAACACCTGCACCCGGTCGGCCGTGGCACGCTACCTGCTGGCGCTGGAAGTGCCGGACCGCGACATCAGCTGCCCGGCCTGACCCCTACCGGCGCCACGCCGTCCGCGACGGCCTGCACGGCGACGGCGGGAGGGCTCGCAGGTAGATGTGCTCGTCCAGGTCGTCCCGGCTTCGGGAGAACTCCTCCGCCGAGCCGGGTGCCTTCGTCCACTCCCGACACTCCACAAGAGACGCCGGCGGGCAGGCCGGTCACCAGCGGTAGTTGCGGCGCAGAGCCCGCTTCACGACCTTCCCGGTCGCATTGCGCGGCAGCTCCTCCACGAACACGACGTCTCGCGGCACCGCGAACCGCGCCAGCCGCTCCCGTACGTGCGACCGCACCGTGTCCGCGTCCAGGTGGGCGCCCGGGGCCAGCACGAGGTAAGCCGCCAGGCGCTGGCCGTACTTGGCGTCGCGGACTCCGACCACCGCCGCCTCGCGGACCTCCGGGAGGCTCAACAGCACTTCCTCCACCGGGGCCGGGGCCACGTTCTCGCCGCCCGACACGATCATCTCGTCTTCGCGGCCCTGCACGAACAGCAGGCCGTTCGCGTCGACGTACCCGCGGTCGCCCGTGTCCATCAGGCCGTCGCGGACGTCCAGCTGCTCTCCGTCGGTGTACCCGTCGAACAGCAGGCGGTTGCCCACGTACAGCCGGCCCGTCGCGCCCGGCGGGACCGGGTTGCCCGCCCGGTCCAGGACGCGGATCGCCGTGCCGATCGGCGGGCGGCCCGCCGTTCCGCGGGCCGCGCGAAGATCTCCTGGGCCGGCGATCGCCGCCCACGACACCTCCGTCGAGCCGTACAGGTTGTAGAGGATGTCGCCGAACGCGTCCATGAACTCCTCGCCCAGCCGGCCCGGCAGGCCCGCGCCGGAGCTGGCGACCACGCGCAGCGACGACAGGTCGTAGCGGGCCCGGGTCTTCTCCGGCAGGTCCAGCAGCCGCCGCAGCATCGTCGGCACCGCGAACAACGCCGTGCAGCGCTGCTTTTCGATCATCGACAGCGTCGCCTCGGGGTCGAACCGCCGGGGCAGCACCAGGCCCGCCCGCAGCGCCATGGCGAGCTGGAGCGCGGCCAGGCCCCACGTGTGGAACAGCGGCGCGGCGACCAGGATCGGTTCCCCGGCCCGCAGCGGGATCTCCGAGAGCACCGCGGCGGCGTCCGCGACGTTGTTCGGCGTCGGGCGGCGGGCGCCCTTCGGCGGGCCGGACGTGCCCGAGGTGAGCACGACGAGCCGGCCGGGCTTGGCCGGCGGGGCGAGCCGGGTGGGCTCCTGCGCTTCGATCAGCCCTTCGATCGTCGGGCCGTGCCACCCGTTGCCGGGCGGCCAGGTCCACAGCTGCGGGATGTCAGACGGCAGCTGCCCGCGCAGGGCGGCGAACTCGGCGTCGGCGAGCACGAGCTGGGAGCCGTGCCGCAGAGCGAACTCCGCCGCCTGGCCCAGGGCCAGCCCGGTGTTCATCAGGGCCACGTCCGCGCCGAGCTTGCTGCAGGCGATCATCGCCTCGACCATCGCGTTGTGGTTGCGGCACATCAGGAGGACCCGCGACCCCTCGGTGATGTCGTAGCGCTTCAGCACTGCCGCCAGCCGCGTGGTGCGGTCGTCGAGCTCGCCGAAGGTCCGCTCGGAACGCTCGTCGCACAGCGCGAGGGACTCCGGCGCGCGACGGGCGACCGCCTCGTAGCCGCCGGCCAGGGTCGAGCCCCAGCGGCCCACCGCCCGCAGCTGCCGCAGCGTCCCGGCGGGCTGGGCCGGGGTGAGCACGCCGGCCTTGACGAGGATCCGGGCGAACTCGCGCTTCGACGGGCGCGGCGGCAGCGGATCGGCCGCGGGGACGCCGCCGAGGTGGTCGCTGATCGCCGCGACCGCGTCCAGGATCCGCTGCCGGATCCGCGGGACCGCCGGCGACCGGCCGTCGAGCAGCGTGAGCAGGAGGGTGATCGCGCAGCCTTCGGGCACCGGGCGCAGAACGACGGACATCCGGTGCCGCCGGCCGGACCAGGCCAGGTGCTCGTCCCGGCGGTGGACGAAGATCTCGGCCTCGCCCTCGCCGCCGGCGCGGTACCGGTAGCGGGCGCCCCGGCCGGTCGCCTCGGAAACCGGCTCGCACGCGGTGATCCCCCGGACGAACCGCGGGTACAGCTGCGGGCTGCCCACGATCGTCCACACCGCCGCGGGCGGGTGCGGCAGGGTGACGGTGATCTCGAGGAGTTCGGGCTCCATCAGGACACGGCGGGAGGCGCCGGCACGGCGGTCATGACTCGGCTTTCTCCCTTGTGTCGATCCGGGGGGTTCGGCCTTTCGGCCGCTCTGCCGAGCATCCGTTTGCGCCGGCCGTCGTGTCAACACGCGGTCGCACGATTCGATGTATTCAATCGTGTGGAGCGCGCAAAAACCAGCGAACCGCCGAGTGCTTCACAGCTTTCTCACGCCGCGGCGGATCACCACGGCGGCGGGCCGGTGCTGCCCCGGACCACCAGGGACACCGGAATCCGTTCGAGCGTCGCCGTCCGCGCGCCCGACCCGAACTCGCCGAGCAACGTCCGCACCACCCGGTCGCCGAGTTCGGCGAACGACTGCCGGACCGTGGTCAGCGGCGGCCAGAAACTCGCCGCCTCGGCCATGTCGTCGAACCCGACGACACTGACCTCGCCCGGCACGGAACGGCCGGATTCGTGCAGCGCCCGCAGGAGTCCCAGCGCCATCTGGTCGTTGGCCGCGAAGACCGCGGTGATCGCCGGCTCGTGGGCCAGCACCCGGCCGAGCGTGTAGCCGGATCCGGCCGTCCAGTCCCCGACCACCGGCACCGGCACCGTGCGGTCGAACCGCGTCAGCGTCCGCCGCCACGCCCGTTCCCGGTGTTCGGCCGCGAACGAATCCGTCGGGCCCGCGATGTGCCACACGGTTTCGTGGCCGAGGGCGAGCAGGTGCTCGGTCGCCAGCACCGCGCCCTGTGCCTGATCGGTGTCCACGGTCGGATATCCGGCGCGCACGTTGGAATCGACGACCACCACCGGGATGCTGTCCGGGAAAACGATTCCCGGCCAATCCAGGTCGTATTCCTCGACCAGCACGACCAGCCCGTCGACGACGTGGTCCCGCAGTTCGCGGAAGGCATCGGTGACCGCGTCGCGGGTCGGTTTGCCCAGGGGCATCAGCTTGATCGCGTACCCCTCGGCCGCGGCCGCCCGCGCGACGGCGTCGAGCGTGCGGCTGTTGCCGAGCGTGGCCAGCGTCGAGGTGAGCACGCCGATCGAGCGCGCCGGGTCCGGCAGCACGACGGCCGCGCCGCCGCAGAGGTCCCCGCTGGTCCGTTCCCGCACGCCGCCCACCCCTCATCGGTCGCCCACACGACGACTCCGTCGCTTCGAGGTCACCACAGCGACGGGCGATGTTCACCTTGACGTGGGCAACACCGCTGTTCGCGACGCTCGTCAGCCAATCGCCATCCGCCATGAGAAGCGGTTCCGACCTGGGCACCTGTGCCACCGGAGGCCCCGCGTGGCCGGCAGCCGTCCTGGGCGGCTCGTGAAGAAGATCACTAAGCGACCGCTCAGTAACAGGCTGGCACCGGGGCGAGGGCCGGCCGCCGGTGGTGGTGCGGCGGGGTGACGAATCGGCGCGTTCGACGGATTCGACGGCGAGCGCACCACCGAGTTCTGCCTGCTGCACCGGGGCTTCCCGTTCACGCGGCCGTGCTGGCCGGCCGTGGCTAGGCTGGGCGAACCTGACCGAACGAAGGAGTTCCGCCTCGCGAAAGGTCCCCGCCATGTCGCAGCAGGTGCAGCACGACACTTCGGCCGACGGTGGGGTGAACCGGCGCCGGGTGCTCGCCGGCCTCGCCGGTTCCGTCGCCTCCGCCTCCGTCGCCTCCGCCGGGCTGCTCGCCCCCGCCGCCGAAGGGCAGACCGCGCGCCCCGAGCGGAATCCGCGGGTCGAAGCGCTGCTCGAGCAGATGACCCTCGCCGAGAAGATCGGCCAGCTCCAGCTCGTCGGCGACGAAACCACCGCCCGCGCCGCCCTCGCCGGTGGCCGGCTCGGCGGGGTCTTCTCCGTCGTCGGGGCCGCGAAACTCAATGCCCTGCAACGCATCGCCGTCGAGCAGACGCGCCTGAAGATCCCGCTCGTCTTCGGCCTCGACGTCATCCACGGGTACACCACCAACTTCCCGATCCCGCTCGCCCAGGGCGCGAGCTTCGACCCCGCCGTCGCCGGGACCGACGCCGCCGTCTCGGCCAAGGAAGCGCGCAGCAGCGGCATCCACTGGACCTACGCGCCGATGATGGACGTCACCCACGAGCCGCGGTGGGGGCGGATCGCCGAGGGGTACGGCGAAGATCCCTACCTGGCGACGCAGTTCGCCGTCGCCAAGGTCCGCGGCTACCAAGGGAACGACTACTCCGCCCCGGACCGGCTGGCCGCCTGCGCCAAGCACTTCGTCGCGTACGGCGGCGCCGAAGGCGGCCGGGACTACAACACCGTCGACGTCTCGCTGCAGCGGCTGCACAACCTCTACCTGCCGCCGTTCAAGGCCAGCGTCGAAGCGGGCGTCGCCACCGTCATGGCGAGCTTCAACACCATCAGCGGCGTCCCCGCGCACGGCAACGGTTACGTCCTGCACGACGTCCTCAAGGGCGCCTACGGCTTCCGCGGCTTCGTCGTCAGCGATTACACCGGCATCGAGGAACTCATCCTGCACGGCCTGGCCGGCGACGGCGCGGACGCCGCGGCGGCCGCCCTACCCGCCGGTGTCGACATGGAGATGGTCAGCACCAACTACGCCCGCTTCGCCGAACGGCTGCTCGCCGAGCGCCGGATCACCCGCGACCAGGTCGACGACGCCGTCCGCCGGATCCTGCTCGTCAAGGTCCGGCTCGGCCTGTTCGAACGCCCGTACGTCGACGAAGCCACCGAGGTGAAAGCGCCTTCTCCGGCCGCGCTGGCCGCGTCGCGGCAGGCCGCCGGGCGGTGCATGGTGCTGCTCAAGAACGACGGACCGGTGCTGCCGCTGGCGAAGTCCGTCGGCTCGGTCGCGGTCGTCGGGCCGCTCGGTGCGGCGACCTACGACCTCAACGGCACCTGGGCCGGCCTCGGCACCGGCGCCTCGACGACGCCGCCGGTGACCGTCGTCGACGGGATCAAGGCGGCGGCCCCCGGCGCCACCGTGACCTACACCCCCGGCTGCCCGGTCGACGGAACCGACACCGCCGGATTCGCCGCCGCGCAGCAGGCGGCGCGCGCCGCCGACGTGACGGTCGTGGTGGTCGGCGAAACCGCCGCGATGAGCGGCGAAGCGGCGGCCCGCAGCAGCATCGACCTCCCCGGCGTGCAGCAGCAGCTGGTGGCCGCGATCAAGGAGACCGGGAAGCCGTTCGTGGTCGTGCTCGTCAACGGCCGCCCGCTGACGATCCCGTACCTGCACGACAACGCCCCCGCCATCCTCGAGGCGTGGGCCCCCGGTGTGCAGGGCGGCCACGCGATCGCGGACGTCCTCTTCGGCGTGGTGAACCCGGGCGGCAAGCTGCCGGTGAGCTTCCCGCGCGCGGTGGGCCAGATCCCGATCTACTACAACCACGAGAACACCGGGCGCCCCGCCGACCCGGCGAACAAGTACACGTCGAAGTACCTCGACCTCGCGAGCGGACCGCTCTACGAGTTCGGCCACGGCCTGTCCTACACGACGTTCCGCGTCGACACCCTGCGGCTTTCGGGCACCCGCCTGCCGGCCCGCGGCGGCCGGATCGAGGTGAGCGCCACCGTCACCAACACCGGCGGCCGCGCCGGCGACGAGGTCGTCCAGCTCTACCTGCGCGACCCGGTCGCGAGCATCGTCCAGCCGGTCCGGCGGCTGCGCGGCTTCCGCCGGGTGACCCTGGCCGCGGGCGCGTCGACGACGGTGTCGTTCACCCTCACCCCGGACGACGTCGGGTTCTACGACAACACCGCCCGGTTCCGCGTCGAGCCGGGGAAGATCGAGGTCTACGTCGGCACCAGCTCGGCGGCCACGCTGTCGGCGAGCTTCACCGTGGTCTGACCCCGCTCAGCCGGCCGGTGCGTGGACGGCCGGGAGGTGCAGCCAAGCGCGCGTCGTGGTTTCCTTCACGGCGGCGAACACCGAGGTGTAGCTCCCGGGATCGCCGAGCTGGAGGTGGCGGATGACCTCTTCGTAGAACCAGTTCGACGTGATGACCGCGATGTCTCCGTCCGAGGCCGACAGGGCGTCCTTGACCGCGCGGGAATCGAGGAGCCGGAACGCGTGGATGATCGCCGAGCCGGTGAAACCGTAGGCGTCGCGGGTGATTTCGCCCGCGTGCAGCGCCATCCGCAGCCGGATCCGCTCCTCGGCCGCGTGGGCGTCGTTGTGCGCGAGCAGGTTCTTCGCGAGTTCCTGCGGCACCCGTTCCCCGAAGACGGCCTTCGGATACGCTCCCGGAGCCAGCAGGAGCACGCCGTCGCCGAGGTCGCTCCGGTGGCAGCCCTGCCACCGGACGCCCGAGGCGGCCAGGGCCTCCTCAACCGCTCGGTACAGCCCGGACCGGACGACGACCCGGTGGAGATTGGTCCGTTCCGGAGCGTTGAAGCGTTCCACGTCCACGGCGAGGATCGTGTAGTGCATGGCGTCCGCGATGGGCTTGATCCTTCGCTCGGTGGTCGGCTGAGGGGCCGTGGTCTTCCGGTAGGGCATCTGTTCTCCAGGTGGGGCGTGGGTGGGGCCGATCAAGATCCGGGTAGCCCGGCCATGAGCACGGTCGTGACGTTGAACGGCGTGGACAGCATCTTCTGGCTCAGCATCAGATCGGCGACGCGCTGGAGCTCGCCGAGATCCACGTAGGCGGGGTAGCTGCCGACGCGGACCTCACGGGCGGTGCCGGTGTCGATGCCCAGGTACTGCTGGAACACCTGCTCGCGGACATCGCGGTTCTGCACGTCGCCGACGCCACGGGCGAGCGCCCGCTGAAAGGCGCCGACCACCTCCGGCCGGCTCGCGGCGAAACTCGCCGGAGCGACCCAGCCGGACATGGGGATCTCGAAGTTCAGGTCGAGCCCGAGATCGAGCAACTGGACCGCGCCGGCTTCGGCGGCCCTCGTCACGAACGGTTCGGCGACGACGGCGCCGTCGAGCTCGCCGCGCTGCATCGCCGGCACCATCGCCCGCATGTCCATGGTCTTCCAGTCGATGTCGGCCGGATCCCCGCCGGCCTGCCGGATCTCCGAGATCGCGAGCAGGTCCGAGATCGATCCCCGGCTCGTGACCCCGATCCTCTTGTGCGCGGCCTGGTCGGGCCGGGTGAAGGACCGGTTCGGTGCGCCGACGAGCATCAGGTGGCCGGGCTTGGCGACGTAGGCCGGGGCGATGACCTTCAGGTCCGCCGCGTGGGTGGCCTGGGCCATGAACATCCCCGGATAGCTGCTGAAAGCGATGTCGAGCCGGCCCGTCCGGAGCCCGCGCACCGCCTCGGGACCGCTGGCCACGGTGGTGACCTGGACGTCCAGGCCGGCCGACCGGAAATACCCCTGGTCGACGGATCGGTAGAAGGCGGCGACGTCGACGAGGGGCAGGACGCCCACGCGGACCGTGATCGGTGGCGGCGCCGCCGGTTGCCCGGACCCGCGGCTCCAAGAGAAGCCGCCGACGACGGCCGACACGACCAGCACCACCGTCAAGACGACCGCGGCCGCCTGCCGGCGCTTGCCGGAGACCCGTCCGCGGCCCGCGGCGAGGTCGGGTCCGGCCGGGCCACGGCGTCCGGCTTTCCGTCGCGACCCCACCAGCCGCAGCGGCACCGCGGCGGCGCCCGGGTGCGCGTCCGGGCCGGTGCCGCTGATGGCGAGCAGCTCGCGGCCACCGGGCCTGCGGCGACGCGCCGGGTGGTCGGACCCGGTACCACCCCGGTGCGCCGGCGCGGAGCCCAGCGCCCGGCGAAGATCCGCCAGGCGCCGGTCGAGCTCGACGTCGTCGATCTCGCCGGCCGTTCGGCCGAACCATCCGAGAACCATGCTCCCCGCTCCTTCGCTCGTTCTGTCCATTGCGCTCAGTCGGCTCACGTGCTCTCAGCGGTGGGGCGTGCCGAGAGCCCGCCGGAGCCTTTCCCGGCCTTTCTTGTAGCGGCGCTGGGCCATCCGCAGGCTGATTCCCAGGATCTGCGCCGTTTCCGGGAGGGAGAGTTCGTCCAGGCAGACCAGCGTCACGACTTCTTGCAGGTCGCCGGGCAGCGCGCGGAGTGCGTCAAGGGCGTCGATGATCTCGGCACGCCGGTCCGCGAAATCCTCCTGGCGCAGGGATTGAACGGCGATCAGGGTCTCCGACGGCAGCAAGACCTCCCGGCCGTCCGTCCGCGACTGGTCGATCGCGAGGTTGCGGGCGATCGTCAGCGCCAGCGGAACCAGGCTCGCCGCCTCGGCACCGGGATTGCGGTCCAGGTGCTGCTGAAGCCGCAGGATGGTCTCGGCGACGACGTCGTCCGGGTCCGCCCGACGGGCGTGCGCGCACGCGTATCTCCTGATTTGTGGACCGACGAGCTCGAAAAGTTCGGTGAGGTACGGTCCCCCTTGATCGGCGGGCCGGGTTTCCCGATCACTGGTCACCCTCACTCGCTTTCGGCGAGCCGGCGACCAGCGGCCCGGAATCTCCCCGGACCGCAAGTACGCCCCCGGACCATGCGCTCCACGGGTGATTCCTGATCAATGGCGTCGACGCTCATGCTCAGGAAGACGAATCGATCACGCCACCGCGACAGATATCACCCGATCGGGCGATATCGATTGAGTGACGGAAAAGCAATGCATTGACGCAACGTGGTCCTTCGAACTCCGCAGGAATGAGCGGATCCGGCCGCGGAATCGCGCGCGAATTCAGCCGCCGACGCCGACCACCCGGGTTTGCAAGCGTTTCCGCCATTCCCGCCGCACGTACGGCAGACCGTTGAGGTGCACCACCGGCACGGACCCGTCGCGCCACGCGGTGGCGCCGAGCACGATCCGGTCGGTGCCGGCGTGCGGGCCCCACGGCGGCGCGCCCGGGCCGTGGCGATCGGCGCTGCGCCAGACCGCGCGCTGGTGCGGCACCAGCACGGTGCGATCGCGGTCGGCCGTCAGTTCCAGTTCGGCGCCGCCGGTCACCGTCAGGGTCGGCGCGCCCGTCCGGACGTACTCGCCGTGCACCGCTTCGGTCTCGACAGGGAGCCCGAAGGCGCCGCCGGCCGCGTCGGTGCGGCCGAGCCCGTCGAAGAGCTCGCGCAGCAGCCGGTAACGCTCTTCGCGCAGCTCTTCGCCGCGGTTGTCCAGCCACACCACCCCGCGGCCGGCGGCGGGGTCGATGACGAGCTTCGCCCACATCCCGCCGAAGAACCCTTCGTGGCCGATCTGGCGGATGCCTTGCACGGCAGGCGAAAGGGAGCAGCCGAGCCCGTAGCGCAGGTCGACGTCCAGCCGCGGGTCCGCGTGCGGCAGGTGCATCTGGGCGAGCTCGGCCCGGGCGCGCAGGTGGTGCGCCCCGAGCCGGGCGAGGTCGAGCGCGGTGGAATAGCACAGCGACGACGGCTCGTGCTTGGCCCCGGCCTTGGCGCCGTGGTCGACGCGCAGCCCGTCGCCGCCCGGAAGGTGGTGCTGGGCCAGCGGGTAGGTCATCGCCACGGCCGGGTCGTGGGTGCTGCGCGCCATGCCGAGCGGCTCGAACACGTGCTGCCGGACGACTTCGGCGAAGGGCAGGCCGGTCACCTCCTGCGCGACCAGGCCGGCCAGGCTGACCCCCAGGTTGCTGAACCCGTAGAACTCCCCCGCCCGCGCCAGCACCGGCGTCCGCGCGAAGTCGTGGCGCACCGCGGCCGCCAGCCCGCCGGGGTCCCGGCTCAGCCCGTCGTGCAGCACGGCGTCCGGGAGCAGCCCGGACCGGTGGCTCAGCAGGTGGCGCAGCGTGGTGCCGTCGCTGCCGGTCCCGGTGCGGCGGCGCAGGCCGCCCAGGTAGCCGTCGACCGGCGCGTCGAGGTCGAGGACGCCGTCGGCGGCCAGGGACACGATCATCGTGGCGGTCACGAACTTCGCGACCGAATAGATCCGGAACACCGTGTCCGGGGTCATCGCGTGCTGCGTCTCGGCGCTGGTCACGCCGTCGGCGACGGCGAGGTCCGGCCCAGCGGCGGTGAAGGTGCACACGACGACCCCGGGAACGTCGTGCTTGCGGCGGAAACGCCGCAGTGCGCGGCGGACGACTTCGGTCACGGAACTACCCCTCAGTGCACGGCGAACAGGGAACCGCGCCCGCTTTTTGAGCGCCGAGAGCGAAAGTCAGCTGGTGGCGACCAGCGTGACCCCGAGGCCGACCAGCGCGGTGCCGGTCACCCGGTCGAGGGCCTTGCGCGGGCCACTGCGGCGCATCAGGCCGGACAACCGGGCGGTGAGCAGCACGAACAGCGCCCACCACAGGACGCCCAGCGCGATGTCGAGGGTGCCCAGCACGAGCACCTGCGCGGCGGCCGGGCCCGTCGGGTCGAGGAACTGCGGCAGGACGCTGACGAAGAACAGCGCCGCCTTCGGGTTGAGGACGTTGGACAGGAAGGCCTGCCGGAACACCCGCGCCGGGCGGAGCTCGGTGTCCGGCTCTTCGGGCGGCGGTTCGGCTTCCTCGGTGCCGCGGCGGCGCCGCCACGACTGCCACAGCGCCTGGGCCCCGAGGAACACCAGGTAGGCGGCGCCGACGAGCTTCAGGACGGTGAACAAGACCGGGCTGTGCAGCAGCGCGGTGGACACCCCCAGCGCGGCGGCGGCCATGTGCACGCACAGGCCGCACTGCACCCCGGCCGCAGCGAGGAACCCGAAGCGCCGCGCGCGGGCGGCGGCACGCAGAACGACCATCCAGTCCGGGCCGGGGACGACGTAGGCCACCATGACGACTCCGGCGAACGCCAGCAACACCCCGATGCTCATGTCCCGCCCTCCCGCGGTACCGGATCCGATACGGTCCGTAATCGATTACCCACGTTCGCGGATCTCAATCGCGCGGTTCGGCGAGCGGGAACCGGTAGAGGACTTCGGGGTCGTGCCCGCCGCCGAGGTCGGCGCTCTCGAACAGCGTCGACACCTCGGGGGTGCCGCCGTGGTGGCGCGCGAGCTTGCGGATCAGCATGATGACCGCCCGGTTGCCGGGATTGACGGTGGTTTCGAACCAGCGGGCCCCGGCCCGCCGCGCCCGCCCGGCCACCTCGGTCATCATCGCGAACGCCAGCCCGGGCCGGGTCAGCGCGGGATCGACGGCCGACTGCCAGGCGAAGTAGGTGCCCGGATCCCGCGGCGGCCGGTAACCGGTGACGAACCCGGCCAGCCGGCCGTCGTACCGGGCGACCACGGACGTCTCGGCGAAGTCCCGGCACCAGACAAGGTAGGCGTAGAGCGAGTTGACATCGAGCGGCGGCGACCGCACGACGAGCTCGTGGATCGCGGCCGCATCGGCGATCGTGGGCGGGCGCAGCTCGATGCCGGGCAGCGCCGGGGTGTGGAGGTCGGGCGTGGTGGACACGGGGGTCACCTTTCCGGTGGTAGGGGTTTCGGGCAGGCCGCGCGGGCGATGGTGGTTGGCTGCGGCGAGTTTCGCCAGCGGGCCCTCGCGCGCGGCGGCGGTCGCGATGAGTGGCGAGCCACGCCAACGGCCCCGAAGCGAGCCGCCGAGGCGGAGCCGTCGCGTGCGGCGGTGGCGAGCGCTAACGGGCGCCGAGGCGGGCCGTCATGCGCGTGGCCAGTCCGTCCAGAGCGTGCTCGGTGTTCCAGCGGACCGCCCGGTCCAGGCCGGTCTCCAGGCTCTCCTCGTGCGGCGCGTCGAGCTCGCGCTTGAGCTGCGCCAGTACCGGGCCGGGCTGGGCCCGGACGCGGCCCGAGAACGCCGTCAGGTCGGCCGCTCCGCCGTTGACCAGGCCGATCCGCTCGGCCCGGGCGGCGCCGATCCGGCCGCCGCCGAGGACCAGTTCGCGGACCACGCCTTCGCCGAGGAGGCGGGGCAGGCGCTGGAGCCCGCCGAGGTCCGCGACCAACCCCAGCTCAGCCTCCGGCAGCGAAAACCAGGCGCGGGCCGAGGCGTACCGGACGTCGCAGGCGCAGACCAGCTCCAGGGCCGCCCCGGTGCACTCGCCGTCGATGTCGGCGATCACCACGCGGCCGCTGCGGGCCAGCCCGGTGATCGCGTCCTGGAGACGCCGGGCGTCGGCGGCGAGCACGTTCCCGCCGCGCCGGGCTGCCCGGCGCAACCGGGTGACGTACCAGCGCAGGTCGAGGCCGCGGGAGAACACTCCGCCGTGGCCGCGCAGGACGAGGCTGCCCGGCCGGTCGGTGGCCTCGGCGAGCGCCACGACCTCGGCCAGCTCGGTCCAGAACGGGCCGCCGAGGACGTTGCCCGCGCCGGTCCCCCGGATCGTCACCCGCAGGTCGCCGCCCGGCGGCCAGGTGACCTCCAGGGTCTGCCACTCCCGCGAGGCCGGCGCCGCGAGCGCGACGCTCACCGGACGCCCGCCCGGTCGACGATCGCGGCCAGGTCGCCGACGCGTTCGAGCGTGTCGAGGTCCTCGTCCTCGACGACGCAGCCGAACCGTTCCTCCAGCTCGGAAAGCAGGTCGACCACCTGGGCCGAGTTCAGCCCGAGGTCGTCCTCGAGCCGGGACTCGGCGGTGATCCCCGCGGGCGGTGTCCCGTCGAGATGGCGGGCGAGCAGGTCCGCCACCTCGGCCACAGCTGTCGTCATGTCGTCCTCCTCGGGAGTCAGTCGCTCGCACCGGCGGCCACGAGCACGGCACCGGTGAGGGCTTGGGCGGCTTCGTGTTCGCGCTCGGCGAGTTCGGTGAACGCGGCGCGCACGAGCGTGGGCCGGGATCGGCCGCGTCGTGCCGACGTCGCGGCGAAGCGCAACGTGCGCGGCAGCTTTTCCCAGCACTTCATGGCTTCTTCGAGCGCCGAGCGCCGCTGTTCGCTCGTGGTCCGGAACCCCAGGTGCCGGCCGAGACGCCGGTGGCTGCAGAGGTGGTGCTGCGCCGCGGCCCAGCAGTCGTCGACGACGTCGGGGTCGCGGACCAGCGCGTCGCTGTCGGCCAGGTGCGTCCCCAGAGCGCCGAGGGCCTTGACGGTCCCGGTCACCCAGTGCGCGGGCAGCGGGTTCGGGTGCACCGGCCGGGACTTCCGGCGCAGCAGCAGGTGGCGGCAGCCCGCCGGGGCCGGGTTCTCGAAGCCGAACGCGAGGGTGTTGCGCAGGTGGTGCTTCGCCGGTTCCGGCCCGTCCCGGCGCGTCAGGCGGTCCAGGTCGGGCTCGCCGATCCAGCCGGTGAACGGTTCCTGGTGCTGCCCCGACGTCATCAGGCCGGTGAACCGGTCTTCGACGTGCCAGCGGCCGTCTTCGAAGCCGTCGACCAGCAGGAAGTGCGGGGCCGCGGTTCCCTCCCGCTGCGCCGCCCAGGGCAGCTGGGTGCTGTAGCCGACGACCAGGGCGCACCCGTAGTCCCGCAGCTCCCGGTCCAGGTCGGCGCGGAACCCCGCGAAGTCGTCGTGGCCGCGGTAGGTGAGCCGGGTGCCGTCGCCCATCCGGTCCAGCGGGCGGTCGTGGTGCGAGACCGCGACGAGCCCGTCGGGCCGGCGCAGGTCGACGGCCAGCCGCACGGACACGGCGATCGCGTCCGCGGCGCCCGGGGTGCCGTGGTGTTCCAGGTAGGCCGCCAGGTTGGCGGTGTAGCAGCTCAGGCCGTCGGTCATCGCCCCTCCGTTCGATCGGCGTAGGCGCAGCAGAGGGCGAAAGCGCTGGCGCGGTCCCGCAGCTGCGTCCACGTGAGGTCACGCCAGCGGCCGGACGCGGCGGCCGCGGTGACGGGAATGCGCCAGGGCCGGCCCGCGATCCCCTGCCCGGTCGCCTTGACGCAGGCCTCCTGGGCGGCCCACACGCGGGCGAAGTCCCGTCCGCCCGCCGCCGGTTCGGCCGCCATCCGCCCGGCTTCGCCCGGGCAGCACCGCCGCAGCATCGCCGGCCCGGGCAGGCCCGCCTCCTGCACGTCGACGCCGACGTCCCGGCCGCGGGCCAGCGCCACCGCGACGACGTCGTCGGAGTGCGCCAGGCTGACGTGCAGGTCCGGCCGGCCGGGCACGACCGGTCTTCCGCGGTCCGTGCGGTCCAGCGGGTGCGCCGAGCCCTCCACTTCGGACACCAGCCGCACGTACAGCGCCCGCACGGCCAGGTATTCGCGGGCCCGGCGCGGTGCCATGGCCCGGGCCTCGCGCTCGGCCCAGGCCGGCACCGGCAGCTCCGCCAGGGCCGCATCGGCCGGCGTCGCCGCCAGGTGCACCCCGGGCGCCACCTCGACGGCGGTCACGAGACAGCCTTGAGCTCGCGCCGGTGCACCAGCAACGGGTCCCGGTCCTCGCGGATCTCCGTCCAGGTCGGCGCGCCGACCAGCAGGACGTGGTCCGCGTACGGCAGCTCGTCGTCGAGTTCGCAGGTCAGCGCCGCCACCCCGCCGGTCGGCAGCGGCAGCCCGTCGACCTCCCGCAGCTCGGTCGCCGAGAAGCGTTCGGTCAGCGGCAGCCGCGCGAAGTCGGCGCACAACCCGGCCTGGGCGGAGCTGAGCACGGTGATCGCGAAGCGGCCCGCCCGCCGGATCGCCGCCAGCGTCGCGCTGCGGGCCAGCAGCGAGACGACCACCAGCGGCGGACTGTCCGAAAGGGACATCAAGGCGCTGACCGTGCAGCCGGCCGGGCCGGTGCCGTCCGAAGTGGACACGATGGTGGCACCGGTCGGCCACTGGGCCATCAAGGTCCGGAACGCGAGCCGGTCGCCCGCCACCGCGGTCACCGCCGGCCCGCCCAGGCCAGTGTGACGCCCCGGTCCAGCAGCGCGATCGCCCCGTTGGCGTCGTAGAGCCGGTCGTTCGCGTAGTTGAGGCTCGCCGAGCGCAGGTCCCGGTGGACGCGTTCCAGCGGCAGCGCGGAGTCCCGCATGTACCCGTGCCGCAGGCCGGTCAGCTCGACGAGCTCGTCGACGACGGCGGCGCAGCGTTCCGCCGCGTGCACCTTCAGGCCGTTGAGCCGCAGCTGCACGTCCGGTGCTTCGGCGTCGGGAGCGTCGGCCGCGTCGCGGATCACCTGCGCCAGCAGCGCCGCCACGGTGTCCAGGTCGAGCCGGGCCCGCGCCAGCCGCCGCCGCAACAGCTCCGACGTCGGGTCGAACGACCCCCGCGTGCGCGGGTCGCGGATCATGCCCAGCACCGAGCTGAGCGCGCCGCGCGCGGCGCCGAGCCAGCAGGCGGCCCAGCCGATGTGCCCGGCCGGCACGAACGTCCGCGTGGCCACCGTCCGGAACCCGCCGGGCTCGCCGACGAGCTGGTCCGCCGGGACGTCCCCGGTGATCCGCAGCGGGACGCTGTGCGTGCCCCGCATGCCCATCGGGTTCCAGCTGCCACGACCGGGCTCGGCGGTGACCTGCCCGCGGTCGGCGTAGACGAGCGAGACGTCGTCGTAGCCGGCCTCGGGCGAGGCCCGCATGGTGATCAGGAACCCGTCGGCGACCGCGCCGCCGGTGACGATCGGGGCGTCGCGGTCGATGCCGAGCCGATCGCCGTCCGGGCGCAGCGGCGCTTCCGCGGTGAGCAGGTGCCCGCCCTTGCCGCGTTCGCTGGTGACCGAGGCGACGTAGACCTCGCCGCGGGCGATCCGCGGCAGCAGGTCCGCACGCAGCCGCGGCCCGGCGTGGGCGGCGATCGCGGCGACCTGCTGGCCGTGCATCGCCCAGATCATCGCCGTCGACAGGCACGCGCCGCCGAGTTCCGCGGCGGTCCGGGCCAGGTCGGTGAGGTCGCCGCCGAGGCCGCCGTGCTCCACCGGCACCAGCAGGCCCATCAGCCCGCTTTCCCGCAGTGCGTCGAGGGAGGCGACCGGGAACGTGGCGCTGTCGTCGACCGCCCGCGCGTGCTCGGCGAGCACGTCCACGACCCCGGCCGTGCGCTCGGCGAGCGTGGGCGCGGCGGGGGCGAGCGCCGTCACCGCGCACCCGCCGTGGTGTCCTGGGCCTCCCGCACCCGGTCCAGCAGGGCGTCACGGGTGGCGAACGTGTCGTCGGTCATCGCGTCGTCGGGCAGTTCGACGCCGAATTCGTCCTCGAGGTCGAAGAGCAGGTCGATGGCGCGCATCGAGTTCAGGCCGAGGTCCTTGAGCCGGGCGTCGGAGGTCAGTTCCTGCTGCGGGGCGAGGTTCTTGAGGTACTTGCGCAGGATCGTGTCGAAGCGTGCGGTGTCCATGGTCTTTCCTTTCGTCAGAGCGGGTTGCGGGTCACGTGCAGCCGGGACGCGGACTCCAGGCGGCCGCCGTCGACGACCGCCTCGGCGGGTGCCGGGTGGCCGAGGAACGCGAGCAGGCCGGCGGTCGGGCCGTAGGCGCCGGCGTTGGGCACGCCGACGAGGTCCCCGATGCCGGTGCTCGGCAGCCGGGCGCCGCGGGCGAGGACGTCGAGCGGGGTGCACAGCGGGCCGGCCACCGTCACCGGCTCGTCCTCGACCTCGCCGGAAGCCAGCACGTCGGCCGAGATCGACGGGATCCTGCGCAGGCCGGACATGCCGCCGAGGTGGTGGACGCCGGTGTCGAGCAGGACGTACCGGGTGCCTTTGGACTCCTTGACGTCCACCACCCGGCTGAGCAGCACCCCGCAGTCGCCGACGAGGTAGCGGCCCGATTCGAAGGACACGCGGGGCGCCCCGTCCCGCCACCCGGGCAGGCGGTCGTCGAGCAGCGTCTCCAGCGCCGCCGCGAGCCCGGTGAACCGCGGCCGCTCCCCCGCCCGCGCGTACGGCAGGCCGAACCCGCCGCCGAGGTCGATTTCGCCGAGGTCGGGGAAGAGCACGGCGAGCTTCTCCGCGATGCCGATCCCGACCTCGAACTGGGCCAGCAGATCCTTCTCCTCGGTCAGGTTGGTGCCCATGTACAGGTGCAGCCCGGTGACGCGGGCGTGCCCGAACCCGGTGAACCGCGGCGTCTCGGCCAGCACCCACGACAGGTCCGCGCCGAACTGCGACGACGTCCCGGTCATGCTGAGCCCCGCGCCGGGCACCGGCTCGTCGGCGTTGACGCGCAGCGCGCACCGGGCTTCGGTCCCGGACCGGCGCGCGAGGTCGTCGACGCGGGCGAGGTCGTCCGGCGAGTCGACCGAGAAGCGCGTGACCCCGTGGGACAGGGCGTGCGCGACCGTTTCCGGGGTCTTGGCCGGACCGGTGAGCAGCACGGCCTCCGGCGGCACCCCGGCGCCGAGCGCGGCGTCGATCTCGCCGGTCGAGCTGACTTCGGCTTCGCAGCCCAGTGCGTGCAGCAGCGCGATGATCCGCGGGTGCGGGTTGGCCTTCACCGAGTAGTACACAGTGGACGGAGACGGCAGCGCGGCGGTCAGGTCGGCGTGGGCGCGGCGGACGGCGTCGAGGTCGTAGACGAACGCGGGCGTGCCGTGCCGGTCCGCGATCTCCTCGTGCAGGGGCGTGATCACAGGGCGGCCTCCAGGGCGCGCTTGTCGATCTTGCCGTTGACGCCGTGCGGGAGCGCGTCGACGACTTCGATCCGGTCGGGGATCTTGTGCGGTTCCAGGCGTTCGGCGAGCCCTTCGCGCAGTTGCCCGGGGTCGAGGGTGCCGGTGACCGCGAGAACGGCCGGCCGGTCCCCGGCGGGCGGGAGCACGGCGGCTTCGGTGACACCGTCGACGTCGGCCGCGGCGCCTTCCACCTCGACCGCGCTGACCCGGAAGCCGTCCTGCTTGTACTGGTCGTCGTCGCGGCCTTCGAAGTACAGGTAGCCCTCTTCGTCGACGCGGCCGCGATCGCCGGTCAGCAGGGTCGCGCGGCCGTAGGCGTCCCGCGGGAATCGGCGCGCGGTCTGCTCGGGCGCCCGCCAGTAGCCGGCCATCACGTTCGGCCCGCGGACGGCGAACTGGCCCACCTCGCCGGGCGGCAGCTCGGCGCCGTCGTCGTCGAGGACCAGGACCTCCGTGCCGGGCAGCGGCCGCCCGACCGAGCCCGGGCGGTCCAGGTACGCGTTCGGCTCCTCGATGGAGACGCGCTTGCACTCGGTCAGCCCGTACATGGCGACGACGTCGAGGCCCGGCGAGAACTCCCGCAGCCTGGCCGACAGCGAGGCCGGCAGGGCGGCGCCGGTGTTGGTGACCAGGCGCAGCGCGGCCGGGAACCGCCCGGCCCGCGCGGCCAGCCGGGCCAGGGTGGCGCCGAGGCCGGGCACGAGCGGCAGCACGGTCACCCCCTCCCGCTCCACAGTGGACAGCAGGGCCGGCCCGGCCGCGGCGTCGTCGCCCAGCACCAGGCAGGCACCGGCCTCGGCGGCGAGGAAGACCTGGTAGAGGCCGTAGTCGAAGGACAGCGGCAGGCAGCAGAACACCCGGTCCTCGGCCCGGTAGCCCAGCCGCTCGGCGATGGCGGAAACCGCGAACAGCACCTGCTCGTGCGTCGAGACCACGGCCTTCGGCATGGCTGTGCTGCCCGAGGTGTAGATCAGGCTGAGGATGTCGACGCCGGTGGCGGGGGACGCGGGGACCTCGGCGTCGCCGGTGGGCGGGAGTTCGCTCAGCTTGTGCACCTTCGCCGTGCTGCGCGAGACGGTTTCGGCCGCGGCGTCGGCGGCCAGCACCAGTTCGGGCTCGCTGTCGGCAAGGATGTGGTCGAGGTGGAACGGCCGGATCCGGTCGCTGACGACGACGTAGGCCGCGCCCAGCCGCGAAACCGCGTAGAGCAGCGCCACCGTGTCGGGGTCGTGCGGCGCGGCGACCAGCACCCGGTCACCGCGGCCGACACCCTTGCCGCCGAGCCAGGCGGCGAGCGTCCGCGACCGGCGGGCGAGGTCGGCGTAGGTCCAGCGCAGGTCGTCGCGGGCCAGCGCCGGGGCGTCCGGCGTGGCGGCGGCGCGCCGGTCGAGCAGTTCGTGCAGCAACCGCGGGATCACGGGTGTGCTCCTTCCGGGAGGGCGGTGTCGAGCAGCGACCGCAGGGCGGTGAGGCTTTCGAAGGCCTCGGGCACGATCTCTTCGGCCGGCACCTCGACGCCGAGGTCGTCTTCGAGGCGTTCGAGGACCGAGACGATGGCGATCGAGTCGAAGCCGGGCAGGTCGAACAGGGAATCGGCGGACAGGACGTCGGTGGCGGGAACGCCGAGCACGTCGGCGACGGTCCGGGCGAGGGTGTCGGTCATCGCGGGTCTCCCTCGAGCGTTTCGGCCAGCACCCGTTTCGCCGTCTTGCCGGTGCTGGTGGTGGGCAGGGCCGCCAGGACGTGGACCCGGGACGGCACCATGTAGTGCGGCAGCCGGGCGCGGCAGTGGCGGAGCAGTTCCGCGGGCAGCGTCTCGTGGTCGGCGCCGGCGCGCGGGACGACCGCGGCGTGCAGCCGGTGGGTGGTGGCCGGGTCGGGCAGGGCCACGACGGCGACGCCGTCCACGCCGGGGTGCGCGGCGAGGTGGGCTTCGACGTCGCCCAGTTCGACCCGGTAGCCGCGGGTCTTCACCAGCCCGTCCGCGCGGCCCAGCAGGTGCAGCGTCCCGTCGGCGTCGCGGCGGGCGATGTCGCCGGTGCGGTAGCAGCGCAACTGTCCGGAGTGGACGATCGCGGCGGCGGTCAGGTCCGGCCGGCCCAGGTAGCCCGGCGTGACGCAGTCGCCCGCGACGACCAGCTCGCCTTCGCCCTCGCCGTCGAACCCGACGTGCCCCTCGGTGTCGCGCAGGCCGATGACGGCGCCGGTGACCGGCCGGCCGATCGGGAGACGGCTGTCCGGGTCCGGCGGGCCCGGGAGCCGGTGCGCGGTGACGACGTTCGTCTCGATGGGGCCGTACAGGTTGGCCGCGGCCGCGCCGGGGACCAGGGCCATCAGCTCGGCGAGCGCGGCCGTCCGGAACTCCTCGCCGGCGAACAGCAGCTGCCGCAGGTCCGGCAGGTCGCCCGCGGCCAGGCCGCCGCGGCGGGCGAGCGCGGCCAGCGCGGTCGGGACGGCGTAGATGCTGGTGATGCGCCGCTCGCGCAGCAGCCGGGCCAGCGCCGCCGGGAAGAGCGCGGCCCGCTCGGGCACCAGGTGCAGGGCGGCGCCGCCGCGCAGGCCGGCGTAGAGGTCGTAGACGGGCAGGTCGAAGTGCAGCGGCGCGTGCACCGCGACCCGATCGTGCGGGGTGAGCGGGAATTCGGCGGCGGCCCAATCGGTGAACGCCGCCGCGTTGCGGTGGGTGATCACGACGCCTTTGGGGGTGCCGGTCGAGCCGGAGGTGTAGAGGACGTAGGCCTCGTCGTCCGGGCCTGGTGCCGCCGGCTCGCTTTCCGGCTTTCCCTGCAGCGCGTCGAGGTCTTCGAGGTCCAGGAGCGTTTCGCAGCCGGCGTCGGCGAGGACGAAGTCGCGGCGGTCGGCCGGGTGGGCGGGGTCGATCGGGACGTAGGCGCGGCCGGCCCGCAGGCAGGCGAGGAAGGCGACGACGGTGCCGATCCGCTTGCGGCTCACCACGGCCACCCGGCCGGGCCGGTCGCGGAGCTGCCCGGCCAGCCCGGCGGCGGCGCGGGCGAGCTCGCCGTAGGTGATCGACGGGCCGTCGTCTTCGACGATCGCCACGGCGCCGGGCGTGCGCCGGGCCTGGGCGAAGAAGTGCTGGTGGATGAGCATCAAGCGCGTCCTTCCGGGTGGTCGAGGGAGGTGCCGGCCAGCTCGGCTTCGGCGGCCAGCGCGGCTTCGAGGGCCGCGTGGACGGCCGGCGGCGCCGAGCGGCCGGCTTCGACGCGGCGGATCGCGACGTAGGTGAGTTCCTGGAGCTTCTGCCAGCGCGGGAGGACCGTTTCGTCGAAGGCGCGGGAGAAGCCGGGTGCGGGGGTGCCGGGCAGTTCCCGCAGCCAGAGGCCGTGTAGTTGCCGGTCACGGGTGATCAGCCAGCTCTGCAGGGCCAGCCGGTGCAGCGCGACGGCGTCGGGCTCGCGGTACTGCCCGGCGAAGGCGGCCGCCGTGCCGTCGGCGTGGGAGGCGAGGATCGCTTCGCAGTTGGCCCGGACCTCGCGTTCGGCGTCCAGCGGTTCGGCGGGCCCGCACGGTTCGAGCACCGCCCAGGCGCCCTGGTCGAGGGCGTGGCCGAGGTCGCCGAGGACCACCTTGGTCGTCGTCGGCCGCGCGTGCCCCCACCGTGTCCGGTTTTCATAGGGATCGACGACGTGCAGGACGGATTCCCGCCCTCCTTCGACGCCTTCGACGACGAATCCGTGCTCCATGTGCTCATTTCCGCAGTACGGAAGCCACGGCAGAAAAAAGGCATCCGCGGTGACGGCGACGGCGTTGCCCCGGCCGATCTCGGCCGCCCACGAATCAACGCATTCCGCCGCCGTCCCATTGGCCGTCCATTTCGGACGAAATCCGGTGAACCGCGCAACGGACCGGTCCCGCGCCCGCGGCGGCAGGTCGGGCTCGAGCACGCCGTCGATTCCACCGACGACCCGAAACGCCCACTGGTAGGCGAAAGGAGTACGCACATCGGCCACCCCGGCGTGCGCCAGCAGCAGCGCCACGACGTCCGACACACAGTCCATGCAGGCGGAATCGACCCGTCCCATGAGACGGGCACAGGAAACGAAGGCGTGGCGATTCGACACGGATCCCCCAGGGAGGCAGCGATGGTCAATTGCATTCATTCGCCATTGGCGAAGCGGTGTGCAATTACTTTCTACCGCACCGGAAATTGCCGGGCAACGCGGCCCATTTGCCGGTCAACCGACCGGAACCGAGGTGGATCCCCACGCATCGGAAGCCCCAAACCCGGGCAAGCGCAGCAACCCGGGCGGCAAACGGAGTAATTTCGCGACGCTGTCCGGCCCAGTGGCGTTTCAGAGTTCACCCGCTCGGCGGACGCTCCGCCGGGGGTGTACACGTCAGCGCTCCGACGACGTCCACGCGTCCGGCCCAGCCCCTCGGTGACTGAGCCGGCACACGCTCCTCACCATGACTTTGGCCACGCAGGTCGGCGTCGACCCTGATGTCGTAGAGGTTTCCGGACACTCTGTCCGGACACGATGTCTTGACAGCGCGTCCGAACGAGCTCATCCTGATCGGGACCGACAGGGAGGCGGCGATGAATTCCATGGTGTTTCGTTGCACAGCAGGAGAAGCCCGGTGACCGCGGTGCTCTGGGTGGTACTCGGCTTGGCCTGGCTCACGTTCGCCGGCACCGCGTGGCTCTGGATCCACCTGGCGCGGCAAAGCCGGCGCGGAGACACGGCAGCCGACATGATGGCGCTCAGCCTGTCGCCCTTGTGGGCAGTCGACTTCCTGCTCGCCGTGCTGGGCACGGCTGCGGGCGGCTGGCTCACCGTCCGGCTCGACGGTCTCGGCGCCCGGCTGACCGCCGGCATCGGGGCCGCGGTGCTGCTGGCCCGCATCGCGCTCGGAGCGGTGCAGACGTGGCGGGCTCGCTCGGCCGAGTGACTCGCCGCGCAAACGTCACCGCGGCAACGTCCGCTTCTGCCGATGTGCGTGTGGAGGCGAGAACGGCTTGGCAACCCGCGGTCAATCGCCGATGAACCACAGATACCAGTGCGTTCCGCGTTCGACGACCTGGCACAGCTCGCGGGCATGCCTCACCCAGTCACCAGCGCACCGTGCAGGGACCCGGTCAAGTTCGGCCAGCAGCAGTGGCACCTGCCGCTGGTTGAACACCGCATCCCCGTACGGTGTCAGAGCCCAGAGCATCGGGAACTCGACCGGGTTCAGCTCCGCGAAAGCGGGAGTCCACTCCACCCCGCCCTCGGCCTGGGCAACGACCCTGCCGCTGTCACCGCGCACTGCCATATCGATCACACGTCAACCATAACCGCACTCATCCGGACACCGGCACGGTCACGATCGGTGGACCCGCTGCGACCGCATCGGCTCCTCAGCTGGGCACCACCGACGCCGGCCAGGTGCTGTCGAAATCGGCCCGCCGCAACCTTCCCCGGAATCGTTGGTCCATCCGGCGGAACATCGTTCCTCCCGTGTCACGTTTTCTCTGATCGAAGCGAGTCACGATGGGCGAGATCTCTCGAATAACGAGACAGAGGCGAATATGACACCGATCCACCGTCGAGCAACCAGTGCTCTCGTGGCCGTGATCGTCCTCCCCTGGCTGACCGCAGAAAGCTGCGAACACGACACACAACCCCACCCGGACCCCTCGGCGCAGCAGAGCACCGGAACACCGGCCGCTCCCGGCGGTACCCCTGATATCGGCGGCGATTCCGTGACCACGAGTCCGCTGGTGGGAACTCCGCCTTCCGAGGACAGGCCTGAAGCCACCGGTCTCACGATCACCCAGCCACCGGCGAGCAGCACCTCGCCGTCTCCGACGACACCTTCTGCCGTGGAGTCGTCGATTGCCGGTACCTCGTCGGCGCCATGACGAACCCGACGACGAAGAAGCAAGTTGATCAAAGCGGTCCGTGGGCCCGCATCTCGACCCTGCTGTCGCAAACAGTGCTGCTGTCAGCCCTCTTGTACTACTTCGGCTGGGTTCGCACTCAGGCCGTGTGGGACTACTTCGGGATAGACACGAGCCTGTTGGGATTCTCGACGCCGGACTACGCCTTGCGGAGTATCAACTCGACCATTCTGCCGCTGATCGGCTTCGGCATCCTGGCCTTGTTCCTGGTGGCACTTCACCGAACGGTGTTTCTCCCGGCGGCCACAGCGGCACGGTCCACCTCGCGGCGAAGGCTGGCCGACCATGCAATCATCGCCTGCTACACCGTGGGCGGCCTGACCCTTGCGGCGATCGGGATCGGCTTCCTGATACCCGCAAGTGTGAACTGGGTCCCGACCAACGCTCTCGCCCTCATGTTGCTGACAGGCACCGGCCTCGTTGCCTACCTGGATCACCTGCGATCCCTGCAGACACGGATGACCAGCCGCCGCCCACGCGAGAAATCATCGGTCCGGCCGTCCGTACTCGCCGCTTTGGCCATGATCGGCGCACTGTGGTTGGTCTCCTCGTATGCCCGGACCAATGGCGAGCAGTCTGCCCGTGACATCGCCGGCCACTTGGATTCACGCCCAGCGATCGCGCTCTACAGCGTGGGCCGGCTTGCCGTATCCGGCCCGGGCATCTCGGCCACCGAGATCAGCCAGAAAGACTCGAAGTACAAGTTCTGCTACACGGGCCTCGTCTCCTTGATCCACACCACGGACAAGTATCTGCTGATCTCGCAGCGATGGAGACACGGACGGGACGCCGTGTACGTGATCCCGATCAGTGGTGATGTACGAATTGACGCGATCGCACAGTGAGTTGTCGAAGAGCGGCCATGACCACAGCCGTGGATGTCCAGCGCCTGGTAGAAGCCGCCACGGGGCTCGACATCCAGCCGCGCGCCCGCCGGTGGGCGCATCTGCCGGTGTGCGTGCTGGACGCGGTTTTCTCGATCAACGCCCGGTACTCCAGCACGATCGCCGTCTGCGACCGGTACGCGAAGCACCAGGGTCTCGTACCCCACCTCGTCGACGTCGCCGACTTCGCCACCGTGGCCGGCACCCCCGCCGAGCAGCCCGTCGACGCGCTGGCGGAACTGGGCCGCCGGCTGGGACCGGACCGGCTCGCCGCCGACGTCCTGGAAAACCGGAGCCGCACCAGCACCCGGGGCGGCGTGCTCAAGGCGGAAGCCGCGGTGCGCTACGCCGAAGTCCTCGCCGCCTCCGGCGTGCACACGCTCGGCGACGTGACCACGCTCCTGTCCGACCTCACCCGGCTCGGCGCCGTGGAAAGCCGGCTGCGGGCCGTCCCCGGCAACGGCGGGCACGACGTCCGGCTCGGCTACCTCTGGATGCTGGCCGGCGCCGACGAGCAGGTGAAGCCGGACCGGAAGGTGCTTCGCTGGTTGAGTCGCCACCTCGGCCACCAGGTCGACGTCCCATCCGCGCGGCGGCTGCTCGCCGACGCCGCCGCCGAACTGGGCCGGACGCCCTGGGAACTCGACCACGCCATCTGGAAGGCCGCCTGACCGGAGAACCTCGGCCAACGGACGAACATGCTGCCGAGTACCAGTCGTCGGCAACCTGCAAGAGGCGCACTGCGTCCACCTCCAGGACGAGGTCGACCGCCCGCTGGTCACCGACGACCGGCCGACCGTGTTCCGGCCGCTGCGAGACGAATGCTTCCGACCGGGCAGGAGAAGTGATGCGAACGTGGTGGTCGAGGCGTCGACGTGCGCCGCAGCCGTCCGGGCTCGGGGTGTTTCTGCTCGGGATCGGGATCGGAGTGCTCACCAACCTGGTGACCGCGAGCCCGGACCGGTGGCCGGGGTGGGCTCAGCCGATCGTCAAGTGGTCGTGGCTGATCGGCGCGGCGGTGGTCGCGGCGGTCAGCGTGCGTGCAGGATGGCTGTGGTGCCGGGCGCGGTCACCGGCACCGGAATGGACCGGTGAGAACCCGTACCCGGGCTTGGACTCGTACGACCGTGACCGGGCGCCGGTCTTCTTCGGACGTACGGACGACCGGCGTGACCTGGCGCGACGGGTACAGGGGGCCACTGCGCCCTCGCTGCGGTTCGTGCCGGTCGTGGGGCCGTCGGGCAGCGGCAAGTCCTCCCTCGTGCTGGCCGGGTTGCTGCCGGCGCTCGGCAACCGGTGGACGGTTCTCGGATCGATCACCCCGGGCACATCCGGTGTGGACGAGCTCACGAAGCTGCTGGGGACGGAGGTTCGCGGGGCGGCGGAAACCGTGTTGGCGGCGGTTCAGGACGGCGGGCCCGCACCGGGACCGGAGCCCGTGTTGCAGGCTCTGCGGGCGGCGAGAGGGACCCGGCCGCGCGTGCTGCTGCTCGTCGACCAGTTCGAGGAAGCGGCGGTCCGGCACACCGAGAAAGAGCGAAACCTGTTCCTGGCGCTGCTGTACGCGCTGGTGACGCACGATCACAGGCTGCACGTGGTGGCGACACTGCGCTCGGAATGGGTCGGCCGGTTCCAGGACGGCCCCGGCGCCGGACTGTTCACCGACCCGTTCATGGTGAACGTGCTCGAACCCCAGCGGATCCGCCAGGTCGTGGCCGGACCCGCCCGCCTGACCGATACGACGTTCGAGCCCGGCCTGGTCGAGGAAATCGTGCGGGACACCGGCCGCGGTGACGCGCTGCCGCTGCTCAGCTCGCTGCTCAGCGAGCTGTACGACGGCCTCGGCCGCGACCGATACGTCAGCCGGGCCGATTACCTGACTGCCGGCAAGGTGGGCGGGGCGGTCGCCGGACGCGCGGAGGCGGCCGTGGCCGCATCGGGACACGATCTGGACACGACGCTGACCACCCTGCTGCTGTTCGTGGACCTGCAGGGTGAGGAAGCCACCCGCCGACCGGTGTGGGACGACGCGCTGGCCGCAGCGCAGCGCGAGGTCGTGATCGCGTTCGTCCAGGCGCACCTGCTCACGAGCGACACCGGCAGTGGCGGTCGCGTTCGCTACGACATATCGCACGAGGCATTGCTGCGACAGTGGCGACCTTTGGCCGACCACATCACGACACACCGTGGCACGCTGCAGCGGATCACCGAACTGCTGGCGCTCGCGAAGGCGTGGGTGAACGCCGGGAGGTCCGCCGGCTACCTGGTCCCCGCCTCGCGGTTCGCCGACCTGACCGCGAACACGGCGGTGGCGCTGCCCGAGCCGCTCGCCGAGTTCGCCGCCGCATGCACGGACAACGACGAAACCGATCACCGGCGCCGCGCGGACGTGGCAGCCGAACGAGCTCTGGAAATCCTCGACCACGACCCGGCGACCGCGATCAGCCTGTCGCTGGCCGCGTGCACCGAACTGACCCCGACCGCGGCCGCGAGCACCGCGCTCCACCGGTCGCTGGCCACCGGCCTGCGGCACGTCCTCACCGGGCACACCGCAGACGTCTGCTGTGCCCGCGTCGCCCAAGACGGTCGCGTCGCCACAGCGGACGAACGCGGCACGATCCGGATCTGGTCCGCGGAGGGCACCCTGCTGCACGACCTGACCGAAGACCGGGAGCCGGTCAGTGCGCTCACGTTCGCGCCGGACGGCCGGCTCGCCTCCGGGAACACGGCGGGACGTGTCACCGTGTGGGACGCCCACGGGAAGGTGATCCACCACCTCGACGGCACCCTCCACCAGGTCACCAGCCTGGTGTTCGCCGCCGATGGCCGGCTTGCCGCCGCAGGCCCGCACGCGCTGTGCCTGTGGGACCCCGATGGAAAGCTGATCCGCCGGTTGACCAGTGACGGAGAGCGGACAGCAGTCGTGTTCGCGCCCGACGCCCTGCTGATCACCACCGGCGAGGACGGGGAGATTCGGATCTGGGGCAGCAGCGGCCCGGAACAACGCTGCTTCCAGCCGGCCGAGGGGTCGTTGGTCACCGCGCTGGCGGTGAGCGTCGATGGGTGGATCGCTGCAGGTCACCGGAACGGTGCGGTGCGGGTCTGGGCGCCGGACGGCGCTCTCCCCTTGTCTGACGGCTCAGAAGCGGGCATCTTCGTGACGGTTGCCGGGCCGGTGCGTGATCTCGCCTTCTCCGAAACAGGTCATTTGTGCACGATCAACGGCATCGGGAGCGTGGTCACTTGCCGACCGAACGGCCCGTACCCCAGGGTCTCCGAACCCGGCTATCCCGACATGACGGGGTTCGCTTCGGTGGTGTGCGGACCGGATGAGCTGCTGGCCGCTGCCACGAACGGCGAGGTGCGGTTGTGCGTTCCCGAGGGCATGGTCGCTCGCATCAAGATGGCGGACACGGCTTACCTGACCGTCCTCGACTTCAGCGCGCACGGCTGGTTGGTGACGGCGACATCCAGCACGGTGCACGTCTGGGACGTCAGTCGGCTCGTGCGGTTGCTGACCCGAGCTGAAGGTACCGCTCGGTTCGAAGAGCTCGCCGTATCGGATCCCGGCCTGATGACGGATGCGGTCAGCGTTCTCCGCGCCGGTTCGGGCCGTGGGCAGTCGGCCCGGGACGTCGCCGCGCCGATGCCGATGGCACGAACGTGAAAGTGCGGGCCGCCGACGGCACCTTGATCCACACGCTCGCCGGACACCGGAACCTGAGTGTGCGGCACTTGGCCTTCGCCCCCGACGGGCGCCTCGCCGCGGCGTTCGACCGCACGGTGCAAGTCTGGGACTGTGCCGGCAAGGTGCTGCACGTCCTCGACGCGCACGAATCGGCGGTGGGCCGGATGGGCTTCGCGCCGGACGGCCGGCTCATCACCGCCACCACCAGCGGAGCGCTCCGGATCTGGAACACCGCGGGTGAGGTCCGTGTGCTCGAAGAGGCCGAAGAAAACAAGGGAACTCTCGCTTTCACGTTCGCCGAAGACGGTCGGCTGGCGGCCGCATCGGCCGGCAACACCGCCCGCATCTGGGACCACGACGGTGTCCCGCAACACGTGCTCACCGGTCACACCCAACCGATTGAACACCTGGCCTTCGCCCCGGACGGCGCCCTGATCACGGCAACCGGGGACGGTGACATTCGCCGCTGGAGCCGAGACGGGTCTTCCACACGGATGCTCGGCGGCGGCAGGATCGGCGCGCTCGCGGTCACCGATGAGGGATTGGTCGTCGCCGGCGGCGGCTGGGATCACACCACGTGGGTCTGGGACTCAGCCGGACGGCTGCTGTACGAGCTGCTCCCCCGCGACCGCAGCCTCGGAATCAGCCTGCTGGCGTGTGGCCCGAGCGGCCGGCTCATCACGGCCGGCGTCGACAGAGTCCGATACTGGCCAGGGGTGCTTCCACTGGCAGATCTCATCGCCGACGCCAGGCGACGCACCCTGCCGCCCCTCGCGCCGGCCCTCCGTCACCGTTGCATGTTGCCGGACACTGAGCACTCCGTGCGCCCCTAAAACAACGTCGCA
Source organism: Amycolatopsis sp. NPDC003731 (assembly GCF_053586895.1). Taxonomy (NCBI): domain Bacteria; kingdom Bacillati; phylum Actinomycetota; class Actinomycetes; order Pseudonocardiales; family Pseudonocardiaceae; genus Amycolatopsis; species Amycolatopsis sp. NPDC003731. Next base: position 37,791 of record NZ_JBSFNC010000037.1, read on the forward strand.
GGCTCCACCGGCTCCGGCTCCGGCAACGCCGCGACACCGGGCACCAACGCCCGCACCTCGTCGTGGAACCGCCGCGCCAATTCACGTGCCTCGTTGTTGTCCGGCGTGTGGACGAACACCGTCGGCGAGCGGCCCTCGCGCAGCCAGCCCGCCACCACCTCCGTCCACGGCTGCCACCCCTCGACCGTCTCCGCCACCGCGTCGCGGCCCAGATACCGGATGATCGGACGGTCGGTCAGGGCTCGCGTCCGGCGGGGCAGGCGCGGCTTCTTCGCCCACGCCTCCTGCTCCGCCTCGCTGACCGGCGGGGTCCCGAAGAACACCGTCGTGTCGAACGGGACCCACTCCGCGTCCGCCACCCCCAGAGCCCGCTCCAGCAGCGATGTCGACGCCGCCTCGGTGAAGAACTCCGGGTGGCGCACCTCCACCGCACGCCTCAGACCGGGCGGCAAGCGACGCAGGAACCGGACCAGCGCCTCGACGTCCGCGGGGCCGAACGAGCCCGGCAGCTGGGTCCACAGCACCGCCCGGTCGCCGAGTGGCTCGATCGCGTCCAGGAACGCCCGCATCTCCGTCTCGACCCCGGTGAACCGGCGCTCGTGCGTGACCAGCTTGGGCAGCTTGACCACGAACCGGAAGTCCGGGCCGGTCTGCTGCGCCCACGTCTCGACGGTGGTGCGAGCCGGGGTCGCGTAGAACGTCGTGTTGCCTTCGACCGCGTTGCACCAGCCCGCGTAGGCGCGCAGCCGCTCGCGGGCCGGCACCGAGGGCGGCAACGGCCACGCCTTATGGGTCCACATCGCGCACCCGACGTGCAGGGCCGGCACCGAGCTCATGCGGAAAACCTACCGGGCCGGCACATCGGGATCGACCAGGCCGAGGAGCCACGCGCTCCACGCCGTGTCGGCGCGCTGCTCCGGCAGCTCCAGTGCCGTCGACACCGTCTGGACGAGGCCCGTCCCGAAGAACGTCCGCACCCGCAACGCATCCGCGCCCGTCAGGCGCGCGATCGTCGCCATCAACGCCAGGTGCCGGCGGCGGACCGCCTCCCGGACCGGCTCGTCCGCCGACGCCGCGTAGCCCTGCAGCACCACCAGGCCGACCGTCGGATCGCTTTGCAGGAGCCGCACATACGCCACACCCAGTGCGGACAGCGTCGGCTCGGCGCCCGCGAAGGCCGCTTCGATGCGGTCGTACGCCGCGTGCAGCACCTCGAGGAACAGCTTCCTCTTGGAGCCGAACATCTGCACGATCCGCGGGTGCGAAATCCCGGCCCGGCCGGCGATGGCCTCCAGGCGGGTGCCCGCCAGGCCGTTCGCGGCGAACTCGGCGTCGGCCGCCTCGATGATGCCCGCCCGGCGGGCCGCGGCGGGCAGCCGGGCCGGGCTCGCGTCACCCACCGAGCTGGCTCAGCACGAACTTGTTGTCGTACAGGCAGCGGTACGCGTGGATCAGCCCGTCCTCGCCCAGTTCCAGCCGGTCGTCGCCGTGGAACTCCACGACCTGGCCCGTCTTGGCGAACGTGCCGGTGAAGCGCCACGCGACGAGCACCGCGCGGCGGGTCACCTCGGTGTAGAGCCCCCTGCGGGCGAACGAGTAGTCCGGGTAGGCGTGCGCCATGCGCGTCACGAACCGGCGGATGGACTCCGGCCCGTGGGCGGTGTGCCCGAGCGCGGGTTCGTCGTAGACGAGGTCGTCCGCGCACATCGCGGCGACCGCGTCGGCGTCGTGGCCGTTCCACGCCTTCTCCCACTGGGCGCTGAGCGCCTCGGCCTCGTCGGCCGTGAACGTCGTCATGCGTTCTAACTTACAAGTAAGTAAGAACCCAAGACAAGACATCACATGTCTCCTAGTCGAAACTGGTGAATCAGCCACCCTTGCGCAACACCGATGCCTCCTTAGCATGCATACATCATATGACTGCTAGACTGATTCCCTAGACAAGGAGGGCCATGGCGAAGTCGCTGACCGACGAAGCGATCGACCGGATCCGGGAGTTCGTCCGGTCCGGCCGGTTCCCGGCGGGCGCCAAGCTGCCCCCGGAACACGAACTGGCCACCGAGCTGGGGATTTCCCGCAGCCCCACGCGGGAGGCCGTGAAGGCGCTCGCGCTCGCCCGGGTGCTCGAAGTCCGCCGCGGCGACGGCACGTACGTCACCAGCCTCGCGCCGAGCCTGCTCCTCGAAGGCCTCGGCAACGCGGTCGCGCTCATGCAGGGCGGCAGCGTCCTCGAGCTCACCGAGGTGCGCCGGCTCCTCGAGCCCGCGGCGACCGGCCTGGCCGCCACCCGGATCACCGACGCGCAGCTGCGCACCGTCGGCGAGCTGCTCGACGCCATGCACGAAGCGGTCGAGGACGTCGAACGCCTCACCGTCCTCGACGCCGCCTTCCACCGGGCCGTCGTCACCGCGACCGGCAACGAGACCCTCACCGCGCTGCTGGACGGGATCTCCTCCCGCACCCTCCGCGCGCGGGTCTGGCGCGGCACCGTCGAACGCGGCGCGACGCACGTGACGCTGTCGCAGCACAAGGCCATCTACGACGCGCTCGCCGACCGCGACCCCGCGGTGGCCACCGCCGCCGCGCTGATGCACGTCGACACGTCCGAACGCTGGCTGCGCGCGCACCTGGCCGAGGTCCGGGAGCTCGACGGCGGAGCGCCGTGACCGGAGCCCGGTCACGGCGCCCGGGAATCCGTCAGGCAACGGAGATCGACCAGCGGAGGTTGGGACTGCCGTCGTCGTTCCACACCTTCAACGGCGAACCCGACGGCACGTTCCCGCCGCCGTCGAGCACGAGCCCGGTGACCCGGTTGGCGAGCACGAACACGCCGCCGCCGGAGTCGGTGACCGACCACTGCTGGCTCGCCGCGCCGGTGTAGGCCGACTGCACCGGGTTGCCGCCCGCGGTGGTCGCCCCGGCCCCGTCGATCACCAGGCCGTTGGTGCGGTTGGTGAGCTTGACGAATCCGTCGCCGATGTCCTCGATCCCGAACTGCAGGTTCGGGCTGTCGTCCGGGGTCCAGATCTTCAGCCTGCTGCCCGCCGCGACCGCTCCCCCGCCGTCCACGGCCAGGCCGTTGGTGACGTTGACGATCCGGAACCACCGGGCGGGGTCGAACGCCACGCGCAGCGAGACGATGGCGGACGCCGGCACGTCCGGGGTGGCCACGGCGAACCGGCTCGGCGTCCCGGTGAAGTCGTCGGCCGGGTAGCCCAGGGCCTGGTAGCCGTCCCCGGGCCAGATCGCGGAAATCGGCGCGGCCAGCGCGCTCTTCAGCCGGGCGGCGGGGTAGCTGCCGACGCCCAGCGTCGCACTCGCGCCGCGGAAGCCGCGGTCGGCGAACACCTTCGCGCCGGACGCGGGACCCACCACCGGGATCTTGCCCGCGAACGTCAGCTTGAGCACGTAGGCGGGCGAGTCGTACGGCTTCGCCGGCAGCGTGACGTGCAGGGCACCGGCGTCCTGCGTGTACTTCAGCGCGCCGGGGGCGCCGAGCAGTTCGACGCGCTCGAGGCTGCTCAGGTCGATCCGCTTGCCGGACAGCGTGGTGAGGTCCGCCGTGGCGCCGGGCCAGGCCAGCACGGTCGCGTACAGCACGCGGCCGGCCTTGTCGCGGGTGAACCGGAAGTCCTTGGCCGTGCCCACCTTCGGCGAGACGAACGAGCCGCCGCCCATCTTGGTCGGGCCCTCGCCGTAGACGTCCCAGACGCGCGTGGCGTAGATCGACTCGCCGACGCGGCCGAGGTAGGTGCCGATGTCGGCGAGCACCGCGCGCTGCTCGGCCGGGATGGTGCCCTCCAGCGTCGGGGAGATGTTGAGCAGCATGTTGCCGCCCTTGCTGACCCGGTCGATCAGCGCGTGGATCATCTGCGTGCTCGAGTAGTAGCCGATGCCCTGGGTGTAGCTCCAGCTGCTGCTGGAAATCGCGTCGTCGGTGAGCCAGTACGGCGTGACGATGTCGGCCGGCCCGCCGCGCTCGTAGTCCGCGACCTCACCGCTGGTGTTGAACCCGTGGTCGAAGTGCTTGAACGTCGAGACGACGTCCTTGCCCCACTTCCGCGCCTGGTTGTAGTAGTAGGCCAGGAATTCGAGGCGCTGCCGCTCCCCCACCGCGCACGGGCCGCTGTTGATGCAGTAGCCCGGCGAGTTCAGCGAGAAGTCCTGCCAGAGGACGTCGGGCTTCGCGCGGTCGATCACCTCTTTGAGCTTGGCCAGCCAGAGCGCGTCCTCCTCGGCGCGCGGCAGCTGGCCGTACAGCTTGCGCAGGGTCGGGGTGGCCTGCGGCGGGGCGAAGTCGTAGAAGCCGTTGTAGTTGAACGCGTGGTGCATCGCGACCAGCAGCTTCAGGCCCTGCCCGCGGATCGCGTCGGAGAACAGCTTGAGCAGGTTCAGCCGCGGCCCGCGGGCCACCGAGTTCCACTCGTTGACCTTGCTGTCCCACATCGAAAACCCGTCGTGGTGCTCGGCGACCGGCCCGGCGAACTTCGCCCCGGACGCCTTGACCACGCGCGCCCACTCCCCCGGATCGAACTGCCCGCCCCGGGAAACCAGTTCCGGGGCGAACTGGACGTGGTTGCCGGCCACGTCCGTGCCGCCGTCGATGAACCGGTCGTAGCCCCACACCGCCGGGTCGCCGTAGGTCGCCTTGTGGTGTTTGTTCTCGCCGCTGTCCGGGATGTACATGTTCCGGCCGTACCACTCGCTGCCGTACTCCGGCGTGGTGAAGGCGCCCCAGTGCCAGTAGATGCCGAACTTGGCGTCCTGGAACCACTCCGGCGCGGGCGGGTGCCGGTCGACCGACGGCCAGGTGGGCTCGTAGCACCGCGCGGCGGCCGCTGCCGGACCGGCCAGCGCGGGCGGGACGGCGGCTGCCGCGAGCCCGGCGGCCGCGAAGGCACCGAACCGCCGGCGTGACAACGGATTCTGGGCAGGGGGCGTCATGGCACTCTCCAAGGGGTGCTGGGGAGCTAACAGGAAACCAATCGGGACAACAGCTCCGGCGGGACCTCGCGGCGGAAGGCGTCGAGGTTCGCCCGCACCTGGCCGGCGCTCGTGGCGCCGACCAGGACGGAGGTGACGGCCGGGTGCGCGGCGGCGAACGCGAGCGCGCACGCGGCCAGGTCGTACCCCGCCGACGCGGCGGCGTCGCGCATGCGCTGCGCGCGGGCCAGCAGGTCCGCCGGGGCCGGGGCGTAGTCGAACCAGGCACCCGGCCGGGGGTCGATGAGCAGGCCGGAGTTGAACACCCCGCCGAGCACGACGTCCACCCCGCGCTCGCCGCAGAGGTCGAGCAGGCGTTCACCGCTGCGGTCGAGCAGCGTGTACCGGCCGGCGAGCAGGACGGCGTCGACGTCGAGCCGTTCGACGAACCGGGCGGGCATCTGCCACTGGTTCATCCCGACGCCGATCGCGGAGACCACGCCTTCGTCGCGCAACCGGCACAGCTCCGGCCACGCCTCGGTCGCGGCCTGCTCCTCGTGGTCGTCGGGGTCGTGCAGGTAGACGACGTCGACGCGGTCGCGGCCCAGGCGGTCGAGACTGCCCTCGATCCCCCGGCGGACGGCGGCCGCGGAGAAGTCGAAGTGGCAGCCACCGCCGGTGAGCGTCCGGCCCACCTTCGTCGACACCACGAACGGGCCCGCGGGAAGCGCCCGGCCGAGCCGGCGCTCGGCCAGCCCGAAGCCGTAGTACGGCGCGGTGTCGAAGGAGCGCACCCCGGCGCCGGCCGCCGCGGTGACGATCTCCGCGGCGGCTTCGGCGCCGACCTCCCCGAAGACGTTGCCCAGGCCCGCGGTGCCCAGGCCGAGGTCCGCCATCAGGTCTGCCGCTTGCCGCTGGTGATGCGGGACATCACCAGCGCGATGAGGATGATCGCGCCGTTGAGCGCACCGATCCACTGGGCGGGCACCCCGGCCAGGGTCAGCACGTTCTGGATCATGTACAGCAGCAGGATGCCGGTGAACGCGCCGAAGAGCGTGCCGCGGCCGCCGTTCAGGCTCACGCCGCCGATGACCGCGGCGGCGAACACCGTGAAGATGTAGCCGTTGCCCTGCGCCGCGGCCACCGACGCCAGCCGGCCCGAGAGCAGCAGCCCGCCGAGCGCGGCCAGCACGCTGGCCCCGATCAGCACGATCCACACGATCCGGTCGGTCCGGATGCCGGCGGCCTTCGCCGCGTCCTCGTTCCCGCCGATCGCGTAGAGGCTGCGGCCGAACCGGGTGTAGCCGAGCAGGACGATCCCGCCCGCGAACAGCAGGACGCAGATCCAGATCGACGCCGGGATCCCGGCCCACAGCGTGGTGCCGAGGTAGAGCATCGAATCGGACATGCCGAAGAACGTCTGGCCGCCGGAGATGCCGGTGAGCAGGCCGCGCAGCACGATCAGCATGCCGAGGGTGACGACGAACCCGCTCAGCCCGAACCGGACGATCAGCAGGGCGTTGAGGGCACCGACCACGACCCCGACGAGGAGCACGATGGGGACCCCGGTCCAGGACGGCAGCAGCCCGAGGGAATGGCCGCCGGTGATCGTCAGCCAGGCCGCCACGCCGGGCGCGAGCCCGAACGTCGATTCCAGCGAGAGGTCCATCTTGCCGACGACCAGGACCATCGTCTGGGCGAGCACCAGCAGGGCGATCTCGGACATCGTCTGCAGGATGTTGATCACGTTGTCGTACTGGAGGAACACCGGGTTCACCAGCTGGCCGACGACGGCGATCGCGATGATCCCGGGCACCAGCGCGAAGTCGCGCAGGCGGGCCAGGGCGATGCGCCGGGGCGCGGCGGCCGGTCCGGTCCGCGGCGGGGCGCCCACCGCGGCGGGGCTTTCAGGCATCGAGGTCGACTCCTTCCATGGCGGCCACGACCTCGCGGTCCTGCCAGCCTGCGGGCATTTCGGTGGTGAGCCTGCCGTGCACCACGACCAGCAGCCGGTCGCACAGGCGCAGGTCGTCGAGTTCGTCCGAGGCGATCAGCACCGCGGTGCCCGCCGCGGCGGCCTCCGCGACCTTGCCCAGGAGGAACTCCTTCGACCGCACGTCGATCCCGGCGGTGGGCGTGATCAGCACCAGCAGCCGGGGGTCGCCCGCGAGGGCACGGGCCATCACGACCTTCTGCTGGTTGCCGCCGGACAGCGCGGACACCGGCAGTTCCGGGCCGGGCGTCTTCACCGCCAGCCGGTCGATCATCTTCCCGGCGAGCCGGTCACGCAGGCCCGACCGGACGAAGATGCCGGGACCGAGCCGGTCCATGACACTCATCGTCGTGTTGTCCGCAATGGACATCTCCGGCACGAAACCCTGGTGGTGCCGGTCTTCCGGGACGAACCCGACCCCGGCGGCCAGCGCGGAGGGGACGTCGCCGGGCCGGGGCCGCCGGTCGGCGACGAAGACCGTGCCGGACGTGGGTTTGCGCAGCCCGGCCAGCGCCTCGGCCAGCTCGGTCTTGCCGCTGCCACCCGAGCCGGCCAGCCCGACGATCTCGCCGGGGGCGACGTCGAACGACACGTCCTCGAAGAACGGGGCGAGGCTCAGATCGTCCACGCGGAGGACGGGTTCGTCGCCGTGCCGGACCGAGGACGCGCGTTCCTGCACCGTGACCGCGTTCTCGCCCGTCATCGCCGCGACGAGGTCGGCCTTCGGCAGCTCGGCGACCGGCGCGGTGAGGACGTGCCGGGCGTCCCGGTACACCGTCACCGTGTCGCAGATTTCGTACACCTCCTGGAGGTGGTGGCTGATGAACAGGAACGTGACGCCTTGGCGCTGCAGCTCGGCGATGTGCCCGAACAGCCGGGTGATGGCGGCCCCGTCGAGCTGCGCGGTCGGCTCGTCGAGGATGACGAACCGGGCGCCGAACGACAGGGCCCGCGCGATCTCCACGAACTGCCGCTGCTCCACGCTCAGCTCCCGGGCCGGCCGGTGCACGTCGACGTCCACCGACCAGCGTTCCAGCAGCTCGGCGGCCGAACGGCGCAGCGCGGCCCAGCGGACGAACCCGCCGCGGGTCTCCTGCCGGTTGAGGAACAGGTTCTCCGCCACCGACAGCTCGGGGATGATCGTCGACCGCTGGTACACGCAGGCCACCCGGGACCGCCAGGCGTCCCGGTCGGCCAGGGCCGGGGCCGGCGCCCCGGCCAGCCGCACGGTCCCGGCGTCCGGCTCGGTCAGTCCGGTGAGGACGGACACCAGGGTCGACTTGCCGGCCCCGTTGCGGCCGACCAGCGCGTGCGTCTGTCCGGGCAGGACGGTCAGGTCGGCGTGGTCGAGCGCCACGGTGGCGCCGTAGCGCTTGACCACGCCGCGCGCCTCGACGACCGGCACGGTGCTCATGTTCGCTTCCTCTCGCCAACCGGATCAGCTCTTGCTGTTGCCCCACAGGGACTGGTCGTCGACCTTGACGCTGCTCACCGGCCCGAACGTGGCGCCGTCCGCGGTGACCAGCGGCGCGGCCAGCTGGTCCTCCATCAGGCCCTCGCGGACCTGGATGATGGTGCTGTCGTGGTCGGTCTTGCCGGCCGTCGGCGTCTTGCCGTCGATGGCGTCCTTGACGTACTGCAGGGCGTACTTGGCGAACAGGTCCGCGGGCTGGGACACGGTCGCGTCCATTTCGCCGGCCCGGATCTTGGCGAGCTCCTCGGGGATGCCGTCGTTGGACACGATGAACACGTGCTTCGGGTCGCTCGCCGGGACAGCAAGGCCACGCTGCTTCAGCAGCTGCAGCGTGCCGGAGAGGGCGAAACTGGACTGCATGTAGACGCCCTTGATGTCCGGGTTCGCGGTCAGCCGGGTCTGCAGCTTCTGCGCGGCGGTGTTGGCGTCCCAGTTGGTGGCCTCGCCGAAGACCGTGATGCCCGGGAAGTTCTTCTTCATGCAGTCGTTGAAGGCTTCGGTGCGGTCGCGGCCGTTGATCGAGGCGAGGTCGCCCTGCAGCATGACGACCTTGCCCTGGCCGCCGAGCTTGGTGCCGAGGAACTGGCAGGCCTTCTCGCCGTAGGCGCGGTTGTCGGCCCGCACGACCATGTAGACGTTGCCCTGGTCGGGCCGGGTGTCGACGGAGACGACCGGGATCTTCTTGGTCGCGAGCTGCTGCAGGGTCGGGATGATCGCCGCGGTGTCCTGCGGGGCCATCACCACGCCCTTGACGCCCTGGCTGATCATCGTCTGCACGTTGGCGGTCAGGTTGGCGACGTCGTTCTGCGAGTTGGTGGTCTTGAGGTCGAGCCCGAACTGCCCGGCGAACTGGGGCACGTACTTGATGTAGGCGTTCCAGAAGTCGGTGTCCGAGCGGGGGTAGTCGACCCCGACGACGGTTTTGCCGCCCGGAGCGGCGCTCGTGCCGCCGCCGCTGCAGCCGGCCAGTGCGGCCGCGGTCAGGACGCCGGCGGTGACGACGGCGGCGGCGCGCAGGTACTGGAACTTCATGACCTCTCCTCGTTGACAGGTTTCGGGCGGAGACGGAGGCCGGACATCCCGCCGTCCACAGCGAGATCGGTGCCGGTGGTGGCGCCGGAGTGCGGGCCGGCCAGGTAGCAGATCGCCGCGGCGACCTCGTCGGCGGTGACGAGCCGGCCGGTGGGCTGACGCGCGGCGAGCGCGGCCAGCTCGGCCTCGGGATCGTCGGCTTTCGAGAGCAGCCGGTCGATCCACGGGGTGTGCGCGGTGCCGGGGTTGACGCAGCACACGCGGATGCCTTCGGCCAGGTGGTCGGCGGCCATCGCGCGGGTGAGCGCGAGGACCGCGCCTTTCGTGGCGCTGTAGAGCGCTCGTTGCGGCAGCCCGGCGGTGGCCGCGATCGAGCAGGTGTTCACGATCGCCGCCGCGCCCGACTCCCGCAGGTGTGGCAGGGCCGCGCGGGTCACCCGCACCATGCCGACGACGTTGACGTCGAAGACGCGGTGCCACTCGGCGTCGTCGTTGTCGGAAACCGTGCCCTGCGCGCCGATCCCGGCGTTGTTGACCAGGACGTCCAGGCCGCCGAGGTGCTCGACCGCGGCGGCGACCGCGGCCCGGACCGACCCGTCGTCCGAGACGTCGGCCCGCACCGCCGTCAACGGTTCCCCGACCTGGTCGTTCAGATCGAGGCAGACGACCCGGGCGCCCCGCCCGGCCAGCATCCGCGCGGTGGCGAGCCCGATTCCGGACGCGCCGCCGGTCACGACCGCCCGGACGCCGTCGAACTCCCCGCTCACGCGACCACCACCGCGTCCCGCTGCCAGACCGGGCCGTCGGGGAACCGGTACTGCGCCACGGATTCCGCGTGCAGCCGCGCCCCGAGGCCCGGTTCGCGCGGGGCCAGGTAGCGGCCACGCTCGATCCGCACCGGGTCGACGAAGTGCTCGTGCAGGTGGTCGACGTATTCGATGACCCGGTCCTGCTGGGTCCCGCTGACCGCGACGAAGTCGAACATCGACAGGTGCTGCACCATTTCGCACAGCCCGACCCCGCCGGCGTGCGGGCACACCGGGACGCCGAACTTCGCGGCCAGCAACAGGATCGCGATGTTCTCGGTGACCCCGGCGACCCGGCTGGCGTCGAGCTGGAGGACGTCGATCGCCTCCGCCTGCAGCAGCTGCTTGAACATCACCGCGTTGTGGGTGTGCTCGCCGGTGGCCACCTTGATCGGCGCGACCGCCCGGCGGATGGCCGCGTGGCCGAGCACGTCGTCGGGCGAGGTCGGCTCCTCGATCCAGTACGGGTCGAATTCGGCGAGCGGGCGCAGCCATTCGATGGCCTGCCCGACGCCCCAGGCCTGGTTGGCGTCGATGGCGATCCGCACGTCCGGGCCGACGACGTCCCGCGCGAGCCGCAGCCGGCGGACGTCTTCGTCGAGGTCGGCCCCGACCTTGAGCTTGATCTGGGTGAAGCCGTCCTCGACCGCCTCCTTGGACAGGGCAGCCAGCTTCTCCGGCGAGTACCCGAGCCAGCCGGGAGTCGTGGTGTAGGCGGGAAAACCGGACTCCAGGAGTTCGGCCTGGCGGGCCGCGCGGCCCGGTTCGGCGCGGCGGAGGAGGTCGAGGGCTTCGTCGCGGGTCAGGGCGTCCTGCAGGTACCGGAAGTCGACGAGAGCGACCAGTTCTTCCGGGGGCATCTCGGCGAGCAGGCGCCAGACCGGCTTGCCTTCGCGGCGGGCGCGCAGGTCCCAGGCCGCGTTGACGATCGCGGCGGCGGCCATGTGGATCGCGCCCTTGTCCGGGCCCAGCCACCGCAGCTGGCTGTCCCCGGTGAGCCGGCGGGAGAACGCGCCGAGGTCGGCGAGCGCGTCGGCCACCGGCATCCCGATGACCAGGGGCACGAGCGCCCGGACCGCGGCGACCTCGACGTCGTTGCCGCGGCCGACGGTGAAGGCGAGCCCGTAGCCCTCGTCTCCGGCGCTCGTGCGGATGGTCACGTACGCCGCCGAGTAGTCGGGTTCCGGGTTCATCGCGTCGGACCCGTCCAGGCTCAGCGAAGTCGGGAAGCGCACGTCCACGGCGTCGATGGCGCTGATCACTTCGGCCAACGGGGCCACCTCTCCTTCGGGGCAGACAACATATGTATGGCTACGCGTCGGCACGCGGAATGTCCAGAGTCGATCCGTAACACGGCAATAACTTGGACTCTCGGTAGCTAATGACTACTTTCCGCACTTTTACATATGATGACTGAACGGAGCTTTGAACAAGACATCATATGTCTGCTACCGTCCCCGGCCATGCGCTTCCAACGCCTCGGCGACCCCGGCCACGAGATCCCCGTCGTCCTCGACGAAACCGGCGCGGCGCGGGACCTGCGTGCGCTGACCCCGGACGTCGACGGCGCCTTCTTCGCCGCCGACGGCGTCGCCCGGGCCCGGACGGCGCTGCGCGAAGGCACCTTGCCCGTGCTGGACGCCACGGGCCTGCGCGTCGGCGCCCCGGTGGCCCGGCCCGGCCTGCTCGTCTGCATCGGGCTGAACTACTCCGACCACGCCGCGGAGACCGGGGCCGAACCGCCCGCGGAGCCGGTGGTGTTCCTCAAGGCCACCAACACGATCGTCGGCCCGGACGACACCGTGCTCATCCCGCGCACCAGCACGCGCACCGACTACGAAGTCGAACTCGCCGTCGTGCTCGGCGGGCGCGCGCGGTACCTGTCGTCGCCGGAGGAGGCCGACGCGGTCATCGCCGGGTACGCCGTCTCGAACGACGTCAGCGAGCGCGAGTTCCAGCACGAACGCGGCGGCCAGTGGACCAAGGGCAAGTCCTGCGAGACGTTCAACCCGCTCGGCCCGTGGCTGGTCACCCCGGACGAGGCCGGCGACCCGCAGGACCTCGCCCTGCGGCTGGCCGTCAACGGACAGCCGCGCCAGGACGGCACCACGAAGAACATGCTCTTCGACGTCCGGCACGTCGTCTGGTACCTCAGCCAGTTCATGGTGCTCGAACCGGGCGACGTCGTGAACACCGGCACGCCGGCCGGGGTCGCCTTCGGTGCCAACGACTTCCCCTATCTGTCCGAAGGGGACGAAGTGACCGTGGAGATCGACGGCCTCGGCCGCCAGCGCCACCGGATCGGCCGGGCGTGACCGGCCGGCGCGTCGACGCGCACCACCACCTGTGGCAGACCTCCGTCCGCCGGCACGCGTGGCTGGACGGCGACGGCACCGCGGCGATCCGGCGCGACTACACCACGGCCGACCTCCGGGCGGCCGCCACGGGGATCGACGCGACCGTGCTCGTCCAGGTCCTGCCGGACCTCGGGGAATCGGTGGAGTTCCTGGCGATCGCCGCCGCCGAACCGCTCATCGCTGGTGTCGTCGGCTGGCTCGACCTCACCGGTTCGCCGACACGGGACATCGAACGGCTGCGCTCGGCCCCGGGCGGCGAACTGCTGACCGGCATCCGCCACCTCGTCCAGGCCGAGCCCGACCCGCGCTGGCTCGAGCGGGACGACGTCCTGGCCGGGCTCGCGGCGGTGCGGGACGCCGGGCTGGTGTACGACCTGCTCGTGCTGCCCCACCAGCTCCCGGCGGCCATCGCGGCGGTCCGGGCGCTGCCGGACCTGACCTTTGTGCTGGACCACCTCGCGAAACCGCCGATCGCGAGCGGCGCTCTCGAACCCTGGGCGACCGAACTCGCCACGCTGGCCCGGGAACCCAACGTCGTCGCCAAGCTGTCCGGCCTGGTGACCGAAGCCGGCCGGCCGTGGCGCGTCGAGGATCTGCGGCCGTACACCGACACCGCGCTCACCGCGTTCGGCCCGGACCGGCTGATGCTGGGCTCCGACTGGCCGGTGTGCCTGCTCGCCGGGACGTACGCGGAAGTCATGGACGCCGCCGAAAGCCTCTTGAACGGCCTGACGCCGGCCGAACAGGACGCCGTCCGCGGCGGGACCGCGACCCGCGTCTACGGGCTGGCGTCATGAGAGTCCGGCTCGCGTACGGGGAAACCGGCCTCGACCTGACCATCGACCCGGCGGTCACCACGGTGGTGACGCCGGTGCACCACCCGGTCACCGAACCCGCGGACGTGCTGCTGCGCCGGGCGCTGCGGGAGCCGGTCGCCGGGCCGCCGCTGCGCGAGCGGGTGCGGCCGGGACAGACGGTCGCGATCTCGGCGTGCGACGGGACCCGGCCGCAGCCGCGCGACCTGATGATCCCCGCCATCCTCGCCGAACTCGACGGCGTCGTCCGCCTCGAGGACGTCGTCATCCTGGTCGCCACCGGCACCCACCGCGGCAACACCGACGCCGAGCTGCGCGCGATGTTCGGCGACGAAGTCGTCGACACCGTCCGGATCGTCAACCACGACGCCCGCGACCGCGCGAGCCTGACCTGGCTCGGGCGCCACGGCGACGACGTCCCGGTGTGGTTGAACAGCGAGTGGGTCGCCGCGGACGTGAAGATCACGACCGGGTTCGTCGAACCGCACTTCTTCGCCGGCTTTTCGGGCGGCCCCAAGCTCGTCGCGCCCGGGCTGGCGGCCCTGGAGACCGTCTTGGTGCTGCACGACGCCCGCCGGATCGGGCACGCCAACGCCACCTGGGGCATCACCGAAGGCAACCCCGTGCACGACGACGTCCGCGCGATCGCCGCGGCCACCGGCGTCACCTTCGCCTTCGACGTCATCCTCAACCGCGACAAGGCGGTCATCGGCGCCTTCGGCGGCGACCTCCTGGCCATGCACGCGGCCGCGGCCCGCGCCGCCCGCGACGTCGCCATGCGGCCGGTGCCGGCGCCGTTCGACGTCGTGGTGACAACCAACTCCGGCTATCCCCTCGACCAGAACCTGTACCAGGCCGTCAAAGGGATGTCGGCGGCGCACCGGATCACCCGGGCGGGCGGGACGATCGTCTGCGCCGCGGAGTGCCGGGACGGGTTCCCCGACCACGGCTCCTACCGGGAAGTCCTCGCTTCGGCGAGTTCCCCGGCGGCGCTGCTCGCGGAGATCGCGGCGCGCCCGGTAACCGTGCCCGACCAGTGGCAGGTCCAGATCCAGGCGAAGATCCAGGACGACTGCCGGGTCGTGGTGCACACCGATTTCCTGACCGAGGCCGACCTCGCGACGGCCCACCTGACCCGGACCACCGACATCGCGGCGACCGTGGCCGAGGCGCTCGGCCGGGCCGGGCCGGGCGCGCGGGCCTGCGTCCTCCCCGAAGGTCCCCTGACCATCCCGTACGTGGCATGAGTGCCGCCGACCTCGGGTTCGCGCGCGTCGACCTGGACCGCGAACAGCGGCAAGGACTCCCGGAAGTCGTGTACGGGCCGGGGAAAACCCCGGCGCAGATCGCGGCCATCGTGCGGACGCTGCTCGCGCACAACACGGGGCCGGTGCTGGTCACCCGCGCCGAAGCCGAGCCGGCCCGTGCGGTGCTGGCCGAAGTCCCCGGCGGCCGCTACTCTCCCGGCGCACGGCTGCTGGTCTGGCGCCCGGCCACCGCGACCGCGTTCACCGTCGCGGTGGCCGCGGCCGGAACATCCGACGGCCCGGTCGCCGAGGAAGCCGCGGAAGTCGCGGCGGCCATCGGCCTCGCGGTGCGGGCGGTCACCGACGTCGGGGTCGCCGGGATCCACCGCCTGCTCGCCGAGCGCGACCGGCTGCGCGAGGCGGACGCGGTCATCGTCGTCGCGGGCATGGAGGGCGCGCTGGCTTCGGCCGTCGGCGGGCTGGTCGCCTGCCCGGTGATCGCCGTCCCGACCTCCACCGGGTACGGCGCCGGCCTCGAAGGCGTCACGGCGTTGCTGGCCATGCACGCCTCCTGCGCGGCCGGCATCACCGTCGTCAACATCGACTCCGGGTTCGGCGCGGCGATGGCCGCTTTCCGGCTCGCCCAGGTGCTGCGGAGGACCCGGTGACGATCTGCGTCATCTCGCCGTTCACCGGCCTGGCCGGGGACATGCTGCTGGCCGCCCTGGTCGACGCCGGCGCGCCGCTCGAGCGCATCCGCTCCGCCGTCTCCTCCAGCGGGCTGACCGGGTGGGAGCTGCGCGTCCAGTCCCTGCTCACCCACGGCCTGATGGCGGCCCGCGCGCTCGTCGACGTCACCGACGACGCCACAAGCCGCTCGGCGGCCGAGCTGATCGCCATGGCCGGGCGGGTCGAACCCGCGCCGGTCGCGGACCGGGCGGTCGCCGCGGTGCGGGCGATCGCCGAGGTCGAAGGCCGGCTGCACGGGGAAGATCCCGGGCGCGTCCACCTCCACGAACTCGGCGGGCACGACACGCTGGTCGACGTCATCGGCGTCTGCGCCGCACTGGACGCCCTGAAAGTGTCCACTGTGTACTGTGGCGCGCTGCCCCTCGGCACCGGCACCGTCCGCACCGCGCACGGGATCCTCCCCTGCCCCGCCCCCGCGACCGCGGCGCTGCTGGAGGGCGCGCGGACGGTCGGGAGCGACCTCGACGGCGAGACGGTCACGCCCACCGCGGCCGCGCTGCTGAAGGCCGTCGAGGCCCGCTTCGAGCCACCGCCGGAATCCCGGCTGCTGGCCACCGGCTACGGCGCCGGCACCCGGTCGCTGCCGGACCGGCCGAACATCGCGGTCGTGCACCTCGGCGAGCCGGTCGGCGCCGGGCCCCGCACGCTGGTGGTGCTCGAGACGAACCTCGACGACGTCACCGGCGAAGTGCTCGGGCACGTCGTCGGCGAGCTCCTCTCCGCCGGCGCGCTCGACGCGTGGATCAGCCCGGTGACCATGAAGAAGGGCCGGCCCGCCCACGTCCTGCACGTGCTCGCCGAGCCGGAACACACCCCTCGGCTCGCGGACCTGGTGCTCGCCGAGACCGGCAGCCTCGGCGTCCGCGAATACCCGGTCCGCCGCACCGCGCTGGCGCGGGAAACCGAAACGGTCGATGTCCTCGGCATGCCGGTGCGCCGCAAGCGCGGACCACACGGCGCGAAGCCCGAGCACGACGACGTCGTGGCCGCCGCCCGCGAACTCGGGCTGCCGGCCCGGGTCGTCGCGACGATCGCCGCGGGACGCTGATGGACGGCACGCGGCTCGTCACCCACCTCGCCGGGCTCGGCCGGCTCGCGGTCGCCTTCTCCGGCGGCGCCGACTCGGCGCTGGTCCTCGCGGCCGCCGTCCGCGCGCTCGGCCCGGCGGACGTCCTTGCCGTGACGGCGGACTCGGCCAGCCTCGCCGCGGTGGAACTGGCCGCCGCGCGGCAGATCGCGGCCGAGCTCGGGGTCCGGCACCTCACCCCGCCGACCGGCGAACTGGCCGAGCCAGATTACGCGGCCAACGGACGACGGCGTTGCTACTTCTGCAAAACGACCGTGCTCACCACGATCGCCGAAGTGGCTTTCGCCCACGGGTTTCCGGCGCTGGCCACCGGCACCAACGCCGACGACGCCGTCGACCCGTTCCGTCCCGGCATCCGCGCGGGCGACGAACTCGGCGTGCACACGCCGCTGCGCACCCTCGGTCTGTCCAAAGAGGACGTCCGGGCCATCGCCCGGCACTGGGGATTCGCCTGGGCGGACAAACCGGCGGCCCCCTGCCTGGCGAGCCGGGTCCGGTACGGCATCCCGATCACCACGGCCACCCTGGCCCGGGTGGAACAGGCGGAATCGGCGGTCCGTGCGGCCCTGTCCCGGCGTGGCCTGCACTCCCACGACGTCCGGGTCCGCGACCTCGGCGGCACCGCCCGGGTCGAACTCGACCCCGCCGTGGCCGCCCGGCTCCACGACGACCCGCGGCTGCTCGGGGCCGTGCGGGCGCTGGGGTTCGCCGAGGCCACCGTCTCCCCCTTCCGCTCCGGCGGGCTCAACCACGAACGGGACTGACCGATGCTGCGCTACCCGCTGATCCACCCCCCGCTGCTGCGCGCCCTCGCGGCGACCGGCCACGGTTCCCGCATCCTCATCGCCGACGCCAACTACGCGCACGCGACCAACCTCTCGCCCGGCGCCGAGCTGATCCACCTGAACCTGCGGCCCGGGCTGGTCACGGTCGACGACGTCCTCGAACCGCTGCTGACCGCGATCCCGGTCGAATCGGTGACGGCGATGCTCCCGGACGACGGCGACGCACCCGAGTGCTGGCGTGGTTACGAACGGCTGCTCGGCCCGGAACTCCCGGTGCGGCCGATGGAACGGTTCGAGTTCTACCGCACGTGCCGCGAGCCCGAGGTGGCCCTGTGCATCGCCACCGGCGACGACCGCCTCTACGCGAATCTCCTGCTGACCGTGGGTTTCCTGCCCCCGGCGGGGTGAGCCGCGGTCAGCCGCCGGGGTTCGCCGCGCGGGTGGCCCGGCCGGCCAGGTCGGCAAAGGCCGCCCGCAGCTGCGGCGGGCCCACCACCTCGATGTCGCAATCGAACCGCAGCAGGCCGGCGGCGAGCGCCGCCCACGACCAGGAGCCGGTGACCAGCCGGGTCTTCCCGGGCGCGGCTTCCTCGGCGACGCCGTCACCGGCGAACGGCGCCACGCCGGCCACCGGCAGGTCGAGGACCACTTCGCCCCGGCACGGCCAGGCGTCGGTGCCGGAACCCTTGAACCGGGCGGAAAGGAACCTCGCGACGTCGCCGCCGGGCACCTCCCGCGGGGCGAACCGCGGCCCGTTCGGCACCCGCAGCGTCATCCGGTCGACGCGGTAGGTCCGCCAGTCCGCCCGGACGGCGTCCCACCCGAGCAGGTACCACCGTCCACTCCGGACCACCAGGTGGTGCGGCTGCACCCGCCGCGGCGCGCCGTCCGGCGGCCGTGACGGTGTCTCGTAGTCGAACCGGACCTCCTCGGTGGCCCGGATCGCCGAGCTCAGCGCGAGCAGGACGGCCGTGTCCACCTGGACGGTGCCGCCGCCGGCCGCGGCGATCTCCAGCACGTCGACGCGCTGCCGCAGCCGTGACGGCATCACCTGCCGCACCGTCGCCAGCGCCCGCGCGGCGGCCTCCTCGATGCCCGCCCCGGTTTGGACGGCGATCCGCAGCGCCACGGCGAGCGCGACCGCCTGCTCCTCGTCGAACAGCAGCGGCGGCATCCGGCTGCCGGCTTCGAGCCGGTAGCCGCCCTCGGGCCCCTTGACCGCCTGGACGGGATAGCCGAGCTCGCGCAGCCGGTCGACGTCCCGGCGCACGGTCCGTTCGCTGACGCCCAGCCGGCCGGCGAGCAGCGAGCCCGGCCAGTCCCGGCGGGCCTGCAGCAGGGACAGCAGCGAGAGCAGGCGACCCGAGGTCGCCGTCGAGGAAGCGACCGGCACGACTTTCATGGTGCCACGAGAAGCGGACGTTCCCTGACCGCTACTGCTGACAGCGTGGCTCTCGTCGGATCACCCACGAAAAGGACCAACCATGTCGCTCAGCGCTGTCGCCCACCTCAACTTCACCGGCCAGGCCCGCGAGGCCCTGGAGTTCTACCGGTCGGTCTTCGGCGGCCAGGCCACGATCGTCACCTACGGCGACTTCGGGATGCCCGCCGAGCTGCCCGACGCGGCCAAGGTGGTGTTCGGCCAGGTCACCGCGGACACCGGCTTCAGCGTGATGGCCTACGACGTCCCGGGCACCGACGGCCCGGCGCCGGCCGCACCCACCACCCACCGCTCGAACGGCACCACGATCACCGAGGAGAAGTTCTTCCTGTCCGTCCGCGGGACGACGGTGGACGAGGTCGCGCCGGTGTGGAAGGGCCTCGCCGAGAGGGCCACGGTGATCGAGGAGTTCGGCCCGGCGCCGTGGGCGCCGGCGTTCGGGATGCTGACCGACCGCTTCGGCGTCACCTGGATCATCGACGTCGCAGCCGGGTACCAGGCCTGATCCCGGCGGGGTGCGGCCTGCCGCACCCCGCCGGTCACCGCGACCGGAACGTCTTCCGGTACGCGCTCGGGCTGACCCGCACCGTCTGCGCGAACTGCACCCGGAAGTTGCTCGGCGACGGGAATCCCACCTGGCCGGCGATCCGGTCGATCGTGTGGTCGGTCAGCTCCAGCAGCTCCTGGGCGTGCCGGATCCGCACCCCGGTCAGCCACTGGATCGGGCTCTGCCCGGTCTGCGCGTGGAAGTGCCGGGTCAGCGTGCGCGTGCTCATGCCCGCCGCGTCGGCGATGTCGGCCAGCGTGAGCGGGCAGTGGGCGTTCTCTTCGATCCAGCCGAGGGCCTTCTCCAGCGTCGCGGTCCGGGACGTCGGGCGGTTGCGCAGGATGTACTGCCCCTGCCCGCCGGTGCGCTGCAGCGGCGCGACCGCCAGCCGGGCGGCGTCGGCGGCGACGGCGGCGCCGTAGTCGCGCTCGACGATGTGCAGGCACATGTCCAGGCCGGCCGACGCGCCCGCCGACGTCAGGATCTGGCCGTTGTCGACGTAGAGCGCGTCCGGGTCGACCTCGACGGCCGGGTACCGGCGGGCCAGCTCGTCGGTGGCGAGCCAGTGCGTGGTCGCCCGCCGGCCGTCGAGCAGGCCGGCCTCGGCGAGGGTGAACGCGCCGACGCAGATCGAGGCGACCCGCGTGCCGCGCGCCACCGCGGCCCGCAGGAACTCCGCCACGCCGTCCGGGGTCGGCCGGTCCGGGTCGTTCCGCCCGGGGACGACCACGAGGTCGGCGTGCTCCACCTCGTCGAGCCCGGTCTCGACGGTGAGCCGCACCGGGCCGGCCCCGACCACCGGGTCCGGCCCGGCGACGACGACCCGGTAACCGCCCCGGCCGTCCGGCAGCCGGACCCGCCCGAGCGTCTCGATCGGGGTGGCCAGATCGAACGCGATCACGTCGTCGAGGGCCAGCACCGCCACGGTGTACATGCCCCCAACGTACGCCGGGTGGCGTGATCCAGTCGTTCGGCTAGCTTCCGGCCATGCGTCGGCGGACGGTGCGCTCGAGGATGCCGAGGGTGGCCTTGAGCGCGGACGCGGGAACCACCGGGAAGGTGAGGCGCCGCTTCCACTCCTCGCCGATCTCCGACCAGTCGTAGTAGGACGTGACCCGGGTGCCGCCCTCGACCGGCTCCAGCCGGTAGCCGTAGAGGTGGCGGACGTGCGTCCCGGTCCGGCCTTCGACGGTCCAGGCGATCTCCTCGCCCGGGACGAGCTTGGTGATGACGACCTCGACGTCGTACTTGCCGAGGGGCACGTCCCCGAGCGCGTCCCGGTCCATGTGCACCAGGAACCGGTCGCCCGCCTGCCGCACCGGTTCCCCCTCGGCGGCCATGAGCATGCCCGACGCGTCGATGTCCACGTGCCCCTGCGGGTCGGCCAGGACCGCGAAGACGGCGCCGGCGGGCGCCGGGACGAACCGGGAAACCTCGAGGCGTTCGGCGCCGGGGGTTTCCGCCGTGGCGGTCAGGACCGCACGGCCGAGAACGTGCCCGGCCATCGTGAAGCCGAGCACGGCCGGGGTGGCCTCGGCCGGGACACCGATCGAGGCGACGTCGAGGGCGTGCACCACGAAGAAGTAGCGGTGCGGGCCGTGGCCGGCCGGCGGGGCCGCCCCGACGAAGCGGGCTTCGCGCGTGTCGCCCGGGAGCTGGAAAGCACCTCCCGGGAGACCCGAACCCGCCGCGTCGCCGGCGCCTTCGGGCAGCTCGGTGATCGTGGCCGGGATGTCGGCGACCGCCCAGTGCCAGAACCCCGAGCCGGTCGGTGCGTCGGGGTCGTAGACGGTGACGGCGTAACTCTTCGTGCCCGCCGGAGCACCGCTCCAGGACAGCTGCGGGGAAACGTCCTTCCCGGACCGGTGCTCGGGCGGCAGGGCGGCGCCGTCGGCGATCGTGGTGCTGGTGACGGTGAAGGAAGCCACTGCGGGCAGGCGGGCGAACGGGTCGTTCATCGGATCACTGGTCTCCCTGGTCGGAACGCGGTCACCATCGACCATAGCACTAATAATCGATTATCTGGCCGATCGTCTATGCTGACCGGATGACCGAGACGGCCCCACCGGGGCGGCGGATGCTGTCCGAGCAGGTCCACGCGCATCTGCGGGACGCGATCATGCGCGGGCGGTACGCCCCCGGCGAAGCCCTCAAACCGCAGGACCTGGCCCAGGAACGCGGCGTGAGCCTGGCCGTCGTGCGCGAGGCGCTCCTGCGGCTGGTCGGCGAGGGCCTCGCCGACCGCTTGCCCAACCGCGGCTTCGCGGTCCCGGCGGTTTCCGACCGCCGCTGGCAAGAAGTCGCCGAGGCCCGCCGGACGGTCGAACCGCTCGTGCTGCGCCTGTCCCTCGAGCGCGGCGACCTCGCCTGGGAAGCCCGGGTCCGGGCCACGCACCACCGGCTGGCCCGCACCTCCCCCGGCGACGGCCGCCACTACAGCGCCGAATGGGCCGAGGCCCACCGGATCTTCCACCGCACCCTCCTGGAGGGCTGCGGCAACCCGGTGCTGCTGGAGACGTTCGACCGGATGTGGACGGCGAGCGAGCTGGCCCGCCGCTGGTCGGCCCACCACACCCCGGGCCGCGACCACCTGGCCGAGCACGCCCTGCTGGAGCAGACGGCGCTCGCCCGCGACGCCGACGCCGCGACCGAGGCCCTCACCCGGCACCTCACCTTGACCGCGACAGCCTTGCGGGGCGACCCGGCGCAGGAGTGAGACCGGCCCTCAAAGGAGGCTGGCGTCCATCGGGCGGACCGGGATCTCGTCGAGCGCGGCCAGCGTCTCGGCGTCGAGGGTGACGTCCGCGGCGGCGAGGTTGGCTTCGAGGTGCGCCGCGCTCGCGGTGCCCGGGATGAGGTGGACGTTCGGGGCGCGGTGCAGCAGCCAGGCCAGGCCGACCTGCGCCGGCGTGCGGCCCAGGGCCTGCGCCGCCGCCCGCACCGCAGGCTCGTCGGTCACCTTCGGCAGGCCCGGGAACGCGCCGCCCAGCGGGAAGAACGGCACCCAGGCGATGTTCTCCGCGCCGCACAGTTCGAGCATGTCCTCGTCCTCGCGGCTGACCAGGCTGTAGGCGTTCTGCACGCAGGCGATCCCCGCCGGGAGCGCGCGGCGCAGGACGTCCGAGGTCACCGCGCTGAGCCCGATCGCGCCGATCTTGCCCTCGTCGCGCAGGGCCGTCAGCACGGCGAGCTGGTCGTCGAGGTCGACGAGCTGCTCGCCCTCGGCGACCAGGCCGGGCCGCCGGTCGCCGCGGCGCAGGTTGACCAGCGGGATCCGGTCGAGCCCGAGCGCGCGGAGGTTGTCCTCGACGCTCGCGCGCAGCTCTTCCGGGCGTTGCGCGAGGCGGAGCGGGATCGGGCCGCCGGGGTCCGGGTCGGCGCCGACCTTGGTGGCGATCAGCGCGTCGTCACCGGATCCGAGGGCCTCGCGGATGACGTCGTTGACGAAGCCGTTGCCGTAGAACTGGGCCGTGTCGACGTGGTCGACGCCGAGGTCGATGGCGTGGCGCAGCAGGGCGACGGCCGCCGCGCGGTCGTCGTGCAGGCGCTCGAGCTGCATCGCCCCGTAGCCGACGCGGCAGACGGTGCGGCCGGCGAGCGCGCCGCGTTCGGGAGATGGCATGGGTGTCCCCGTCCTTGTGCGATGATGACTAAGCGGAGGAACCTCCGCTAAAACCGACCGTAGCACAACCGGAGGTGCCTCCGCTTTGCCTTCGCCCGACCCTGCCCGCCCGGTGCGTTCCGACGCGCGCCGCAACCGGGACAAGCTCGTCGCGGTCGCCCGGGCTGCCTTCGCCACCGGGCCCGTCGCCCTCGAAACCGTCGCCCGGGAGGCCGGCGTCGGGATCGGGACGCTCTACCGGCACTTCCCGACGCGCGAAGCGCTCGTCGAAGCCGTTTATGCCGCGGAACTCGACGACGTCACGGGAAGTGCGCCGGCTCTGCTCGAGGCGTTTTCACCCGAGCAGGCGCTTCGTGCGTGGATGGACCGGTATGCGGCGTTCGTGGCCACCAAACGGGGAATGGGAGATGCTTTCCGGGCCAGTGTCGCGTCGGGGCGGATTGCGACGCCGGCGACCCGGCAGCGGATCACCGCCGCGATCGGCTCCATCCTCGACGCCGGCGCGAAGGGGGGCACGCTTCGCGCCGACGCCGACCCGGAAGATGTGACGGTGCTGCTGCTCGGGGCCTTCTTGTCCACAGTGGACGACCCCGACCCGGAGCGGACCGGGCGGCTGCTCGACCTGATCGCCGACGCGCTGCGGCCTCAGGAGGCCGACACGGAATAGCTGTTGGACGTGAAGTTCAAGCCACCCGAGGCCGAGGTGATCTCGAAGCCGAACTGCACTTCGCCCAGGGTCACGTCCCCGAACCAGCCGCGAGCCTTGATCCAGTTCAGCACGGCCAGCACGTCCACCGTTCCGGCGTTCGTGTTCGACGTGCGCAGGAACGAGAACACCGCGTTCGAGCCGTTCGATCCCTGGTAGACGTCCCACGTGTGGCCGCCGACGCTCGCCGTCGCCTGCTTGGTTCCGATCGGGCCGACCGCGCCCTGCTTGTTGACCCACAACATGATTTCGTACGCGTTGTTGTTCGCCCAGATGTCATACGCGGTCTCGTACGCCCCGCTGCCCGGACGGCTCACGTTGAAACTGCTGGACACCTGGCGCAGCGAACTGAGCGTCCGGCCGACGTTCTTCGCCGAGTGGGGGTACGACTTGACCCCGCCCGTGTTCGGGTGGTCGGCCCACACCCCCCAGTTGCTGTAGGAGTTCGCCCAGATCGTCTGCGGGCCGGCGCCGCCGCCCCAGACGTCGTTGCGGACCGTGTAGCCGCCGTTGGACCAGGTCGCCCACTTGTCCGAAGACGACCAGGTGGCCGCTTCGGCCACGCCGGCGGTGGTGGCCACGACGGCGGCCGCGGTGAATGAGACGAGCAGGGAACGCACCACGTTGTGCATCGATTCGTCCTTTCCCGGTTGACTCTTTGTCGAATCGTTTCGACGACTATTCGCCGCCGGTGCGGCGTGAACGGGAGTGGGACGACTATCGCAGGCGAGTTGCGTACCGGTCAAGATACGGTGGGTGATTCACCGGCATTCGACCAGCATCGATCGAAACACAGCCAACAATACTTCGATGATTTCGACCTGACCCGGTGTTTCGATTCTGTCGAATCGCGGCTCGTTTTCGCACGCCACCAGGAGTCCATCGTGAAGACGCCGTTGTCGATGCGGTTCGACAGAGCGCACCGCCCCGGCTTGACTCATGTCAGGTTCCTGACATACCGTGTTCCATGTCAGGAACCTGACACTAAGAGAAGGAGCACCAACCCATGCCCGTCACCGGCCCCGACTTCGTCTCGCTCCAGGCGCGCGACCTCGCCGCTTCGCAGGCGTTCTACGAGCAGTACCTCGGCCTCGTCCGCTCGCCGGCCGGGCCTCCGCACGCCGTCGTCTTCGAGACGAAGCCGATCGCGTTCGCCCTCCGGGACGTCGTGCCCGGCACCGATCTCGGCTCCGCGGCGCGGCCCGGCATCGGTGCCGCGATCTGGCTCCACGCCACCGATGTCCAGGCCATCCACGACGCGCTCGCCGCGGACGGGCACCCGATCGTCTCCGCGCCGATCGACGGCCCCTTCGGCCGGACGTTCACCTTCGCCGACCCCGACGGCTACCACGTCACGCTGCACGACCGCACCTGACGTGCGGGGCGCCGCCTACCGCCGCGAACGCTCTTCGGCGTCGCCGGCGAGCACCAGGTAGGCGGCGGCCGTCCACGTGTAGGCGCGGTCGCGCAGGCCGTCGCCGGTCAGCGCGTCGAAGTTCTCGGCGAACCCGGACTTCTCGCACACCGCGCGGAACCGGGCGCTGACGCGGTCGGCGAGCTCCGTGGCGCCGGCGCGGCGGAGGCCGTCTTCGATGAGCACGGTGACCGGGGCCCACACCGGGCCGCGCCAGTAGCCGTCGGCTTCGTAGAACGGGGATTCCGGCCGCTCGGTCGCCAGCCCGATGTCGGTCAGGTGCGTCTCCAGGCCGGCCACGACCCGGTCGCGCACGTCCGGCGGCAGGTGTTCGCCGAGCACGATCGGCATCAGCTCCAGCAGGCTCGCCCCGGCGTGCCCCTCCCCGGTCGCGGCCACCCGGCTGACGAACTTCGTGCCGTCCCACAGCTCGCCCAGCAGGGCCGCCAGCATGCTGTCCGCTTCGGCCTCCCACCGCGCGGCCGCGCCCGGCTCCCCCTGCTCGGTGGCCAGCACGGCCAGTTCCTTCAGCTGCAGCACCAGGAACGCGGCGAGGTCGGGGGTCTGCACGAGCCGCCGCTGCGCGAACGGCGTCGCGTTGTCCCACCCGCTGTCGTTGCCGTGCTCGTAGTGGGCGAACGGCCCGCCGGGCACGCGGCGGTGCTCGAGCCAGAACGTCGTCCACGCCGCCAGCTGCCGGTAGGTGCGCCCGGGTTCGGGCAGGCCACCGGGCAGGCGGCGGCGCAGGCGGCCGAGCGCCCACCCGTGGATCGGCGGCTTGACGAAGTTGCGCAGCACCTCGGCGTGGGTGATCGAGTCGGGCAGCGCGCCCCGGTCGTCCTGGTGGTCGAAGACGACCTGGACCTGGTGCCAGGCCAGCTCGGGCCGCCCGCCGGCCAGCGCGAGCGCGGTGAAGCAGTGGTCCCAGCTCCACACCTTGTCCATCCAGTGCTTGGACATCAGCACGGCCGGACGGCCGACGAACCCGGCGGGCGCCACGATGGCCGACCAGAGCACGTAACAGGCGAGCTCGGCCGCCGGCGTGTGCTCGCCGCGCCACGGCGCCACGGCGTCGGCGAACGCGGCGAACTCCGCCCGGGCCGCGGCGGCCACGTCGTCGAACGCGGAGGCCGCCGAGTACGGCTCGCGGGCGCCGGGGACTTCCTCGATCGCCACCTCCCAGGTGTCGCCGCTCACGACGACGGCCCGCTCGGCCGTCCCGAGCGCCTCGGCGCCGACGTGCCGCGTGTGTCCGGAAAGGACGGTGACGCGGTAGCGGTGGCCGGTTTCGTAGGAGGTGAAGACGGCCGAGCCGTCGACCGGGTCGGTGAAGAAGTACGTGCCGGTGAACGGGGTCAGGGTGAGCTCCGCCGCGCGGATCCTCAGGTCGAGGCCGCGCCCGGCGATCCGGAGCACGTCGGGCCCCGCGAAGGCCGCGGTGATCCGCCGGTCGCCGGTCCCCCAGGTGAGCTCGGCCGGCGTCGCGGCGGCCGGGACGTCCGCCCGCTGCCCGCCGCTTTCGGGGACCAGCGCCAGGACGGCGTGCATGCCGTGGCGGTGCGACACCAGGTGCAGGTCGCCGGCGTAGGTGGCCTGGGCCACCACCGGGGAGACGTCGAACCACGATCCCGGGTGGCTGAACGGGATCTCCCGCAGCGAAAATTCGCCCGTGGGCACAGAAGCGTCCTTTCCGAGAGGGGGCTCAGTCCTTGACGGCACCCGCGGTGACGCCGGCGGCGACGAACCGCTGCGCCAGCACGAGGAGCACGGCGGCGGGCACCGAGGCGACCACCGCCGTCGCCATGATGGAGTTCCACTCCTGGTTGTTGTTGCCGATGTAGCGGTAGATGCCCAGGGTCAGCGGCCGCAGCGAGCCGCCGCCGTCGAGCGTCGCCGCGAAGACGAAGTCCGACCAGGCCCACAGGAACGAGAACAACCCCGCGGTGACCACGCCGTTGCGGCTCGCGGGCAGCACCACCGACCAGAACGTACGCAGCGCGCCCGCGCCGTCGATGGTGGCTGCCTGGACGAGCTCGTCCGGCACCGAAGCCATGAACGAGGTCAGGATGAGCACGGCGAACGGCACCGCGATCGTCGAGTCGGCGAGGACCAGGCCCCAGGCGGTGTTGGTGATGCCGAACGAGACGTAGATGCCGTAGAAGCCCAGCGCCATGATGATGCCGGGGATCATCTGCGCGACCAGCAGCACGAACCCGAGCGCCCGGCCCCCGCGCGGGTGGAGTTTGGCCAGCGCGTAGGCCGACGGAGCGGCCAGGGCCAGCGTCAGCGCCACGGTGCCGAGCGCGACGAACAGGCTGGTGGCGAAGTACGGGAGCTGCTCGCGCAGCACCCGTTCGTAACCTTCGAACGTCGGCGCGGCGGGGAACCAGTCGGGCGGCGACTTGCGCATCCGCCCGGCCGGGGTCAGCGACACGTTGACCATCCAGTAGACGGGGAACAGCATCACGGCGGTGAGGACCAGCCCCACCGCGGTGCGCCAGCGGCGGATCACGCTTCCCCCTGCCTGCGCTGGGCGCGGATGTAGAGCAGCCCGGCGACCAGGGCCAGCAGGATGAGCACGTTGCCCACGGCCGCGCTGGGCCCGAAGCGCGGCAGCAGGCTGCCGAACCCGAGCTGGTAGGACCAGGTGGCCAGGGTGGTCGACGCCCCGCCGGGCCCGCCCTTGGTCATGATCCAGATGACGTCGAACACCTTCAGCGTGTAGACCAGCCCCAGCAGCAGGGTGATCGCCGAAACCGGCCGCAGCAGCGGGAACGTGACGTGCCGGAACCGCTGCCACGCGCCGGCGCCGTCGAGCGACGCCGCCTCGTACACCTCGGCCGGGATGTTCTGCAGGCCGCTGTGCAGCACGACGAGGTTGAACGGCACGCCGATCCAGATGTTGGCGATGATCACCGAGACCAGCGCCCAGGACGGTGACGTCAGCCAGTCGATCCGGCCGGCGCCGAACCAGCCCAGCACCGCGTTGACCACGCCGGATTCGCTGTTGAGCAGCCACGCCCAGGTCGAGCCCGAGACGATCAGCGGGAGCAGCCAGGGCACGAGGAACAGCGCGCGCAGCGTCGGGCCCAGCCGGAAGTGGCGGGCGAAGAACACCGCCATCGCCAGTCCGATGCCGTACTGGAAGAGCAGCGACGCGGCGGTGAAGACGAACGTGTCGAGCAACGCCGTGCGGAAGGTCGGATCGGTGAAGACGCCCGCGTAGTTGTCGAACCAGACCAGCGGCGCCCCGCCGTGCACGAAGGTGCGGACGGTGTAGTCGCGCAGGCTGAGATCGATGTTCGTGACCAGTGGATAGCCGTAGCACAGCACGAGGTAGGCGACGAGCGGCGTGAGGAACGCCCACGCGAGCAGCTGCGGCCGGCGGCGCCGCCGGGCCCGTCCGGGTGCTCGCGCGGCCGGACGGGCGGTGGCCGTCTGACGGGTGTCCAGCACGGGCGGGCCTACTTCGCCGACGCGGCGGTCGCCTGCGCGGCCGCCAGGGCGACGTCCGGGGCCTTCGCACCGGTCAGCGCGGCCTGCACGGCACCCCAGAGCGGTTCGGAGATCCGCGGGTACCGGGTGCCGAGGTTGTCGCCGGTGCGGCCCTTCGCCACCTTGACCGCGTCGACCCACACCTTCAGCTCCGGCTGGGCGGCGACCTGCTTCTCCTGCACCGACGGCACGGCGGAGACGTAGGTCAGCGCGGTGTCGGAGTCGAGCACGTTGGCCGGGCTGGTCAGGCAGGACGCGATCTTGCCCGCGGTCTTCTCGGCGTCCGGGCTGCTCTGGGCGGGCACGGTGACGAACTCGCCGCCGGTGGGCGCCGGAGCCGCTCCCCCGGTGCGCGCCGGGATCGGGAGGACGCCGTACTCGAAGCCGGCCTTCTTCGCGTTCTGCAGCTGCCAGGTGCCGTTCTCGGCGAAGGCGTACTCGCCGGTCGCGAACTCCTGCCAGCTGGTGGTCTGCGTGTTGCCGACCACCGAGTTGGGGGCGTACTTCTTGTCCAGCCACGACTTCCACTGCGCGAGCGCGGCGACGGCGTCGGCCGAGGCGAGGTCGGTCAGGTTGGCGCCCGAGCCCCAGAACCACGGCAGGAACTGGAAACTGCCCTCTTCGGTGCCGATGGCGGAGAACGTGATGCCCTTCTTGCCCGCGGCCTGCACCTTGGCGAGCGCCGCGTCGAGACTCGCCCAGTCCCGCACCGACGCCGGGTCGACGCCGGCCGCGGTCAGCACGGCCTTGTTGTAGTAGAGGGCGAGCGTGTTCGCCCCGATCGGAACGCCGTAGCCCTGGCCCTTGACGTCGCCGGCGGCGAGCAGGTTCGGGGCGACCTGCGCGGTGTCGAGCCCGGTGTCCGCAGTGGACTTGAGCACCCCGCCCTCGGCCAGCGTGGAGACGACCGGGTTGTCGACCACGAGGACGTTCGGCGCGGTGTTCTGCTGGGCGGCGAGCAGCACCTTGTTGGTGAGGTCGGTCGTGTCGAACGCCTGCCGCGCGATCTTGACCCCGGCGTCGGCACCGCACTTGTCGACGACCTTCGCCCACGCGGAGCTCGCGTCGAACTGCGGGTAGGGGTCCCAGACGGTGAAGGTGCCCCCGGCCGAGCCGGGCGCCGGGCCGGAGGAGCAGGCGGCCAGTGTCGTCGCGGCGACGGCCACCGACAGCAGCCGGATGAGGGGGTGACGCTTCATGGGAGGTCCTTCCTGTCGGCACCGGCGACGACGGCTTCGCCGCCATCGAACCGGTTCGACGCAGGCGGCGGGCGTCACCGTAAACCGCGAGAGCACTCCTGCGCAATACTGCGTGTACTACGATCGAACCGGTTCTGAGCACCGGGGTCAGGAGCAGCATGAACATCGGGGAGATCGCGCGCCGCGCGGGGGTTTCGCGCAGCACCGTGTCGTACGCGCTCAGCGGCAAGCGACCGGTGTCGGCGGCCACCGTGCAGCGCATCAACGACGTCATCGCCGAGCTCGACTACCGGCCCAACGCCAGCGCCCGCGCCCTGGCCGAGGGCCGCACGCGCACCCTGGGCCTGGTGGTTCCGCCGGCCAGCCGCCGGTTGACCGACGTCCAGCTGGGCTTCGTCGGCAGCGTGGTCGACGCGGCGGCGGCCCACGACCTCGACGTCCTGCTCTCCCCCAGCGGCGGCGACCACGACCGGTCGTTCGAGCGCATCGTCAACGGCCGCCGCGTCGACGGCGTGATCCTGATGGAGATCCTCCTGGAGGACCCCCGGGTCGAGCGGCTGAGCCAGGCGAGCCTGCCGTTCGTGACGATCGGCCACGTCGAGCACCCGGGGGCGTCCTGGTGGGTCGACGTCGACTACGGCGCGCTGATCACGCGTTGCGTCCACCACCTGGCGGATCTCGGCCACGAAGAGGTGGTGCTGATCAACCGATCGGCGGAACTCGTCGCGGCGGGCTACGGCCCGGCCCTGCGCTCGGCCACGGGCTTCCTCGACGCGACAGCGGCCCGCGGCCTGACGGCCCGAACGGTGTGCTGCGCCGACGAAGCGGCGGCCGGCCTGGCCTGCTTCGAGCAGATCCGCACCCAGTGGCCTTCGGTGACGGCGGCGGTGACGATCAACGAAGCGGCCCTGCCGGGCGTGCAGCGCGCGTTGCACCGGGCCGGACTCGAGGTGCCGCGCGACTTCTCCCTGACGGGCGTGATCGCGGAGCGCCTGGCGGAGGACTTCCACCCGCCCCTGACGGCGGCGGACGTCCCTGCGGTGGAGCTCGGCCGGCTGGCGGTGGACCTGCTGCTGGCGCAGATCGCGGACGCGGGCGCGGAGCCGCGGCACGCGCTGCTGGAGCCGCCGATCTCGCTGCGGTCGAGCACCGGGGCCCGGCGCCACCACTGACCGGACAGCACTCCGGGTCGAACCGGTTCGACCCCCGCACCACCGGAGATCGCGCCGCTCAGGGCGTCGCTACGCGGTACCGGAACGCCGGCCGCGCGGAGACTTCGGCCCCGGCCGGCCGGCCGGCCTGCCGCGGGGTGGGACGGCGCTCCTCGGCCCGGGCCCGGCGGGCGCCGATGACGGTGACGATCAGGTGGTCGATGGGCGACATCGAAGCCTTCCCACGAAAAGTCGGGTCAGCCCCCTCCGGGGTTCGAGGTGCCCGCGGTGCGTGCGCCCGAAACCCGGTGGGAGGGCCCCACCGGGTCCCGGGTCGCTCAGCGGGCGAACACCTCGAGGTCGATCGAATCCCCGAGCCGCCGGTCGCCGGCCGCGTTCGGGTGGTAGCAGTCGGTGCGCCAGTCCGCGCGGATCACCGTCGGGTCCGCCGGGTCGCGCAGCACGGCGTCGAAGTCGAGCACCGCGTCGAACGCACCCGAAGTGCGGATCCACGCGTTGACCGCGAGCCGCGCCTGTTCCTTCGGGCTGCCCGCCGCGTTGCACATCGGCAGGATCGTCGCGCCGACGATGCGGCGGCCGGACGCGTGCACCCGCTGGACGATGGTGCGCATGGCGTCGATGACCTGCGCAGCCGGCGCCGGTGCCGCGTTGTCGCCGCCGCCGAGGTCGTTCGTGCCTTCCAGGAGCAGGACGTACCGCACGCCGGGCAGCGACAGCACGTCCCGGTCGAGGCGGACCGGCGCGGGCGGGCCGCAGCACTGGCCGGTGGGGTCGTACGGGTTCGGCTGCACGCTGACGGTGTTGCCACTGATCCCCGCGTTGGCCACCGACAGCCGCCGCGACGGCGGCAGCGTCCCGATGCGCTCGGCGAGCACGTCGGTCCAGCGCGGACCGCCGCCGAACGCGTTGTAGCCGTCGGTGATCGAGTCGCCGAGCGTGACGATCGTGCCGCGAACGGGCGATGCGGCGCTGATCGCGTCGGCCCACCACAGGACACCGGGCGCGAAGGGCCCGTACGCGCTCCCGGTTTCGTCCGCACCGGCGTCCCCGGGCCCGGCCGAGGTGAACGACCCGGGCGTGTACGTCTCCGGCGGCGGGAAGGTGTGGTCGTTGATCGGGGCACCCGGCGCGTGAATGCTGACCGCGACGTGGTCGCCGCGCCGGACCGAAAGCGGCAGCGGGTCGGTCCACACGCTCTTGCCCGGCGGGATGGTCACCGCGTGCCGGAAGCCGAACGTGGCCCGCCGGTTCGATCCCGGCACGAGCGCGGGCGAGTTCGTCGACGGCTGCTTGCCGACCCACACCGACCGCACGGTCATCGCGGTGCTGCCGAACGGGTTGCTCAGCCGCACCCGCAGCGCCGCCCCGGTGGCGGTCACCGTGAGCACGTTGCGGACGGTGACGTCGGGAGCGGTGCCGTGCACCCCTTGGAGGGCGGACTCGGTGAGCGTCACCCACCCCGGTGGGGCCCCGCCGGACGGCGAGGCATCCGCGGTCGCCGGGGTCAGCAGCGACGCGGAGACGGCCAGGACCACAGCGGTTCGGCGGAAACGCATCCGGGAAGTCCTTTCTCCGGGGTACCGGTGGAGCAGGCGGCGAGCGCGGCCTGGTGCCCGGCCCGTGGATGCTCCCGTGGCCGGCCGGGACTCCGGTACCGCCGCCGGAGTAGAGGCTGTCACGTGCCCCGCCCGCGGGCAGGGCACGTGACGGCGATGCGGATCAGGACGCCCACGGCGAGCTGACGAGCCAGCTCACGTCATCGCTGTAGGCGTTGGCGTTGTCGAAGGTGTTCGACCCGCCGTTGGCGGCGATGTAGACGATGTTGTCGTAGTGGCGCACGTACCGGTCGGGGAAGTTGAGCGATCTCAGCGAGGCACCCTGGCCGTTGCGGCCGGCCTCCGGGCAGAAGGTCGCGTCCTGGGCGAACAGCGAGCTGCCGTCGTTGGCCTGCAGGTACAGCCGGTAGTTCTGGTGCCGCAGGTACTGCCCCGCCACGTTCTTCGACTCGAACGACACGCACGAGCTGCTGCCGAGCCCGGCCCGGACGGTCCAGGACGCGTTGCCCTTCTCCGTGGCCGAGCTGCCGCTGCCGATCACCACGCTGTCCACAGTGGACCCGGTGTGGTGGATGTAGCGGTCGGTGTAGCCGGGGGTGGTGGCGCGCAGCGAGACGGACGTGCCCGGTGTCAGGCCGGTGCCCGCGGAAGTCGTGGCGTAGCCGGCCGCGGTGATGTTGGCCTGCACCGCGTTTTCCGTGGCGTCCGAGGGATAACCGGACGTCATCACGCCTTCGTAGAAGGTGCCGCGGGCGCCGACGCTGTTGTCACCGCCGATGCCCAGGATGATGGCGCCTTCCTTCTTCATCGGGTTGTAGCCCGAGACGTTCGGGCGCACGCCGTCGTAGAACGTCGACACACCACCGGACTGGGCGTTGCCGCCGCGGATGGCCCACCGGTTCGGACCGCCCTTGACGATGGCGGTCAGGAAGCGGTGGCTGATGCTGGGGTCGCCCGCGTTGTAGTGCTGGTTGACGCCGGAGAACAGGCCGTTTTCGAGGTCGGCCATGATCCACGGGCCGTTCCCGGCGCCGTAACCCCAGACCTTGTTGTTGCCGAAGTAGATGGCTTCCATCGTGCCGTTGCCGTTGTCGCGGCTGTTGCGCTCGGCGTTGCCGTAGTCGAAGCAGCAGCCGCCGTTGTAGTGCGTGCCGTCGAAGATCGCGTACATGCCTTCGGGCTGGTCGCCGGTCGCGACGCCGTTGGTGTTGTTGTTGCGGTAGCCGGTTCCGGGCGCCACGTAGACGCCGTAGGCCTTGTGGCCGCCGACGCTGATCGGCGCCGCGGTGGCGTTGGCGAGGTTGTCGTAGCCACCCGCGGCCGGCCCTTGGAACCCGCCGGGCGGCGCCTGCGTGAGGCGGTTGTTCCGGCCGGACTGGTCGTAGATGACCGTGATCAGGCAGGTGGTCCCGGCGCAGAACGCATCCTGCGTCGCGGCGTTGGCGACACCCCCCGCGGTCAAGGGGGCGATGTCGCGCGTGGTGTTGTCGGAAGCGCGCCGGACTTGGTACAGCGGCCCGGTGTAGGCGCCGTACAGGGCCCGGGTCGTGGAATGCGCGGCGACGCAAGGAGTTCCGCCGGCTGCGTAGATGTCGCACGGCCCTTGGGTGGCCGCCAGGGACGTGCCGCCGGCGGCGAGCAGTCCGGTGACGAGCGTGCCGGCGGCGAGCAGGGCCTTGGCGATGAGGGCATATCTCGGCTGTCGTGCCATGGTGATCTCCCGCTGGGGTACGGAAATCGTCGAATCGACAGGTGCGCGGGCCGGCGACGGTGCCAACCTCCTCCTCGATCACCGACACGCAGGAACGGCACAAGCGGAGCGATTGTGAGCGCTAACATAACCCTCGGGCCGACGGAGTGCAATGGCCGGTTTTCCCGCCGCGGCCGGACCCGGACATTCGGAATCCCTTGGACCCCTTGCCGTCCGGGACGGTAAGAGTTCGGTAATCGCCGGACGGCAACGGTGGCCGATACCGTCGGGCGATGCTTCGCTCACGTTGGACGCGCGCCGCCGGCTACGCCGCGCCCGCGCTGGTGCTGGCCGGCTTCGGCCTGGCGCACCCGCTCGCGCTCGGCCCGGCGAGCGCACCGTGGTGGACCACCCTCCACATCGTCCTCCTGCCGGTGTTCCCGTTGCTCGCGGTGGCACAGTGGCTGCTGCTCTCGCCGGCCCCCGCGGCACTTCGCCGCCCGGGCCGGCTCGCGGCGTTCGGATTCGCGGCGTTCTACGGCGGACTCGACGCCGTGGCCGGCATCGCGGCCGGGACCGTGGTCCACGCCCAGCACGCCGTCACGCCCGTCACCGGAGCGGTCTTCGGCATCGGCGACACGCTCGGCCAAGCCGGCGCATGGTGCTTTCTCGCAGCCAATGTCGCAGTGGTCGCGACGGTCGCGCGGGAAGCGTCGTGGCGTGCCGCACCGGGCGCCGTGGTGCTGCTCGCGGCGAGCGTTTCCTTCTTCGACAGTCACATCTTCTGGCCACGGGGCGTGCTGACGATGCTCGGCGTCGCGACGGGCATGTTCCTGCTGGGCGCGCTCGCGAATCCCGTGCCCGCCCGGCCTGTGGCCCGCTAGACGAGTGATGCGTAAGTCGCGGCCGCCGTGTTGCTCGAGGTTGAGCTGGCCTTTGAGAGTGTCGTTGACCGATTCAATGAGCTGGCGGATCGACTTGAGCTGCGGCTCACCGGGGTGAGGCTTGCGGTGGGGGGTAGGACGGGCGGACCAGCCGGACCCCGCGCTCGGTGAGGAAGCTGTCGGGTTCGCGGGAGACGTAGCCCTTGTCGGCGATGATCAGCAGGCCGGGCGCAGTCCCCAGAACCAGCGCGAGGGTGAGCGGCAGAAGCCGTACTTGGCCCAGCCGGCCAGCTCCGAACGTGTGACGGACTGGCCGGGCAGGTAGCGGAACGCGCCGGGCATCCGGGCGGGCAGGAACCGCAGCCAGCGGGCATCGGAGGTGAACCCCGGCAACGCCTGGGCCACGACCAGGGTCAGCAGCTCGGCATCGGTGAGCTTCGGCGGTCGTCCCTGGACTTACGCATTACTCGTCTAGCCTGTCACGCGCTACTCGTCCAGCCTGTCACGCGCTCGCGGCTTTTGCCGCGTCATAGCGGGCTTGCGCCGCCACCACGTCGGGCACGCCGGCCTCGAGGACTTCGATCAGCCCCAGCAGCCGCCGCGCGACCTCCTGCCCCGAGGGCGTGAGGCTGTACTCGACGTGCGGCGGGATCGTCGGGCGCGCCTCCCGGTGCACGAAGCCGTCGCGCTCCAGCGCCTGCAGTGTCTGGGCGAGCATCTTCTCGCTGACGCCCTGCACCCGGCGGCGCAGGGCGTTGAACCGGAACACGCCGTCGTTGAGCGCAACCAGGGCGAGCACGCCCCACCGGCCGGTGACGTGCTCCAGCACGGCCCGGGACGCGCACGCGGCACTGAACACGTCGGCGACCAGCGCTTCGTGCTCGGCGTCAGCTTGTTGTCCGTCCACGCCTTGATACTACCCGAGAGTTTGCACGATGGATGTGACTGCACTAACAATGAGTTGGCACTTTCTAAAAGTTAGTACATCCTTCGAGTACTCGGTACTTGAAACTTCAAGGAGTCCTCATGATCGTCGTCACCGGCGCCACCGGCCACCTCGGCAAGCTCGTCGTCGAAGGCCTGCTCGAGAAGCTCCCCGCCGACCAGGTCGTCGCCGCGGTGCGCACCCCGGAGAAGGCCGCGGACCTGGCCGAACGCGGCGTCGAGGTCCGCCGCGCGGACTACACCGACCCGGACAGCCTGGTCACCGCGCTCAAGGGCGCCGACAAGGTGCTGCTGGTTTCGAGCAGCGAGGTCGGTCAGCGCGTCGCGCAGCACGAGGCGGTCATCGAGGCGGCCAAGCAGGCCGGGGTCCGCCACCTCGTCTACACCAGCGCGCCGCGGGCGACGACGTCGAAGCTGGTGCTGGCCCCGGAGCACAAGGCGACCGAGGAGCTGATCGAGGCCTCCGGCCTGACCGCCACGATCCTGCGCAACAACTGGTACAACGAGAACTTCGCCGACACGATCAAGCAGGCCGTCCAGACGGGCAGCTTCGCCGGCAGCGCGGGCGACGGCCGGGTCGCCAGCGCCACCCGCGCCGACTACGCGGCGGCCGCGGTCGCCGTGCTGACCGGCGAAGGCCACGAAGGCAAGATCTACGAGCTCGCCGGGGACGTCGCCTGGACGTATGCGGACCTCGCCGACGAGATCGCCAAGGCGACCGGCCGCGAGGTCACCTACGCCGACCTGCCGGCCGACGAGCACGCCGAGGTGCTCACCCGGGCGGGCCTGCCGGAGCCGGTCGTCGGCCTGCTCGTGACGCTGGACGCCGACACGAAGGCCGGCCTGCTCGCCGGGACCACGGACGACCTCCGCGCCCTGATCGGCCGGCCCAGCACGCCGATCGGCGCGACCGTCGCCGAGCTCGCCGGCTGAACCGTGACGGGGAGCCTCCTCGCGGGGCTCCCCACCGGAGTCACCCCGGCCGGCCGGGCTTCCGCTGCGAAACGCTGTTCTCCCGCAACGGCGGCTGCCACACGCGGGGTTCCGGCGATGCGGCGTCGTCACCCGGCTGGTCGAGCGGGTCGGTCCCGTTCTGCCAGCGAGCCCAGTGAGCCGCACACATCCTCCGCCAGAGGGCCGGCTCGTCGCACTGGTACCGCCGGCAGGCCGGCACCCGCTCCTGGTGATCGCTCACGTATCGCTCCACTCGCCATCGAACGTTCCGCGTTCAACTACCACAGCGACGGTGGCGTTGTCGATCCTCCGCCGTCCGGCGCGGGCCGCCGAGAATCGGGTCGGTTAACCCTCCGCTAACCGGGAAAGCCCCTTCCGACCGCCACCCGGACGACGGAGGGAATGTCGTGTTCCGTCACACGAAGCTGCTGCAGTTCGAAGCCAAGCCCGAAAAGCCCGACCCCGTGTACGCCCACAAGCTCCAGGAACTCATCGGCGGCGC
>NZ_JBSFNC010000038.1:0-74387 GCF_053586895.1 Amycolatopsis sp. NPDC003731
GCCCACCCCCGCCCCCCCCCCACCCCCCCCCACCCCCCCCCCCACCCCCACACCCCCCCCATCCCCGGCGGGCGCGGGGGGCGCATAAGGCATCTTTCCCGCCTTGACGCGGCGCCGCCGGCCGTAGTCACAATCGGGCGTCGGGGTGGTGGACCACAACGAAGGACGAAGGCCCGCACAGAGGACGCGTGGGGTGGCCCACAGTGACCGAGTGCACCTGTCCGGCACGAAAACCGCCTGCGTAGGGTGGACCGATCCCGGAGCTGGCAAAGGAGCCTGGCAGTGCCGTCCACCACGTTTCAGCACACCGAAGTCCTCCCGCTGGGCAAGGACACCACCACCGAATACCGGTTGGTCACCGACGAGGGCGTCGAGACCGTCGAAGCCGCCGGGCGCACCTTCCTGAAGATCGCCCCGGAAGCGCTCACCACGCTCGCGCGGACCGCCATCACCGACATCCAGCACCTGTTGCGCACGTCACACCTGCAGCAGCTGCGGGCCATCGTCGACGATCCCGAAGCGAGCGGCAACGACCGGTTCGTCGCCATGGACCTGCTGCGCAACGCCGCCATCTCGGCCGGTGGCGTGCTCCCGATGTGCCAGGACACCGGGACCGCCATCGTCATCGGCAAGCGCGGCGAAGGCGTCCTCACCGGCGGGGACGACGAGCGGGCCCTCTCGCAGGGCATCTTCGACGCCTACCAGCAGCTGAACCTGCGGTACTCGCAGATGGCCCCGGTCAACTTCTGGGACGAGCGCAACACCGGCACCAACCTGCCCGCGCAGATCGAGCTCTACCACAAGGACGGGGACCCGACCTACGAGTTCCTCTTCATGGCCAAGGGCGGCGGCAGCGCCAACAAGACGTTCCTCTACCAGGAAACCAAGGCCGTCCTGAACCCGAAGCGGCTCGCGCGCTTCCTCGACGAGAAGCTGCGGAGCCTCGGCACCGCCGCCTGCCCGCCCTACCACCTCGCCATCGTCGTCGGCGGGATGTCGGCCGAGTTCAACCTCAAGGTCGCGAAGCTCGCCTCCGCGCGCTACCTCGACAACCTGCCGCAGGAGGGCTCCGAACTCGGGCACGCCTTCCGCGACACCGGCCTCGAGCAGCAGGTCCTCGAAATGACCCGGCAGTTCGGCATCGGCGCGCAGTTCGGCGGGAAGTACTTCTGCCACGACGTCCGCGTCATCCGGCTGCCCCGGCACGGCGCGAGCTGCCCGGTCGGCATCGCCGTCTCCTGCTCCGCCGACCGGCAGGCCAAAGCCAAGATCACCGCCGACGGCGTGTTCATCGAGCAGCTCGAGCGCGACCCGGCGCAGTTCCTGCCCGACATCACCGAGGAAGACCTCTCCGACGACGTCGTCGCCGTCGACCTGAACCGGCCGATGGCAGAGATCCGGGCGCAGCTCTCACAGCTGCCCGTCAAGACGCGGCTTTCGCTCACCGGGCCGCTGGTCGTCGCGCGGGACATCGCGCACGCCAAGATCGCCGAGCGGCTCGACGCCGGCGAGGAGATGCCCGACTACCTGAAGAACCACCCGGTCTACTACGCAGGCCCGGCGAAGACGCCCGAGGGCTACGCGTCCGGCTCGTTCGGCCCGACCACGGCCGGGCGGATGGACTCCTACGTCGAGCAGTTCCAGGCCGCCGGCGGCTCGCTCGTCATGCTGGCCAAGGGCAACCGCTCCAAGCAGGTGACGAACGCCTGCCGGACGCACGGCGGGTTCTACCTCGGCTCCATCGGGGGCCCGGCCGCGCGGCTCGCGCAGGACTGCATCAAGAAGGTCGACGTCCTCGAGTACGCCGAGCTCGGCATGGAAGCCGTGTGGAAGATCGAGGTCGAGGACTTCCCCGCCTTCATCGTCATCGACGACAAGGGCAACGACTTCTTCGCCAGCACCGGCGATCCGGTGCTGCAGATCAGCTTCCGCTAGGACGCGGAAAAGGGGACACCGGCCCGCCGCCGGTGTCCCCTTTTCCGTGCGCTCAGCCGACGCGCTCGATCCGCGCGCGCCGGATGAGGAACTTCCCCGGTTCCCGGACCTGTTCGAAGGCCGCGTTGTTGAGCAGCGTGCAGCTGCCCGACACCGACGTCACCTCGACCGTCGTGGACTTCGAGTTGTCCAAATTGGTCACCTTGAGCTTCGTCCCGGCCGGGAACTGGTTGCTCGATGCGGCCGGTGCGCCGCCCTCGCCCGAGAGCGTCACGGTCGAACCGGGGCACACGACCTGGCCGACCGCGCCGCCGTCGCCCGCGGCCGGTTGCGCCGGCTTCTGCTGCTGCCCGGGCGCCTGGGCCTTGCCCGGCGCGTTGCCGGAGTTGCCCGGCGCCGCCTGGCCGTTGCCCGCTCCGGCCTGACCGTTGTTCGCCGCCACGTTCGCCGTGCAGCCCGCAACTTGCCGCCGCTGCTGGATCAGGTCCACCACCGCCTGGCGGTTGGCGATCCGCGCGGCCGACTGCGCGTCCGGGTTCGCCTGCTGGCCCGCGATGAAGTTCAGGTTGTTCTGCAGGGCGGTGTCGAGTCCCCCGCAGTTCTCCTTGGGCGCTTCGGCCGCGTTGCCCGCGGGACTGCTCAGCGCGATGGCGGTCGCGGTGATACCGGAAACACCCAGCAACGCGGCCAATCCGATGGTCGCCTTCTTGCGGTGCCGGCCACTGCTCAACCGGGGCATGGGCCCCTCCTCTCTGATCGCCACCTCAAACCGGACACGGCCCGGTCCCGGCGGCGGTTCAGCGGAAGGCCTGACAATTTTCGACAACTTCGACGGTGAGCGGACCACGCGCAGGTCGTGGTCCGGACCACCGGGCGGCGATCGTCCACTGCGGACAGCACGCGTCCCCCGGAGGCGTTCTCCGGGGGCCGGGGTGGGAGCCGTTACTTCGGCGGCGTGCTCCTCAGCACGACCTTGCGCTGGTCCAGCGGCGCGGCCAGGGTGACCGAGATGACCGGGTACCGGATGTCCATCGTGCACATCTGATTGGTCTGCGCCTTCGTCTCGCTCAGGGTGACGACGACGTGGTCACCCGCCTGCTCGCCCGCCTCGCCGAGCGCGTGCCCGCAGCCGCCCTCCTGGGCGCGGATGTTGAGCACGGTGCCGCCGTTGGCCGTCCACACCTCGCGCGGGAACCCGGCCGGCAACGCGGTCGCGTCGATCTGGCCGGCCGGCACCTGGGTGCTGCCCTCGGGCACGGTCAGCCGGGGCTTGCCGGGCGGGTTGGGCTCGGGCGGCGCCGGCAGCACCGACTCACTCGGCGACGCAGACGGCGACGCCGTCGTCGACACGCTGCCGGTGGGTGCCGCGGGCCGGCCGGCGGGGATGTTCTGGCCGGCGCAGGCCGTCACCATCAGCAGGAGCGCGCCTGTCCCGGCCACCTTCGCTGAGTACCTCATGCCCCCAAGACGGAATGGGGGTGCCGCGGGGTTGCATCGGAAATGGTCTGGGAGGGCCTCCCGGGCATCCCGGGGCGGCCCTCCCAGCGTTCGTGGTGGTCAGCCCTGGCGGAGGACGACCGTGCGCGTCCCCAGCGGCTCCGCGAGGGTGAGGGGGACCGTGATCTCCTTGATGTAGTCCGGGCACAGCTGTCCCTTGGGCGCCGACGTCACGGCGACCAGCACGACCACCTGCTGCGCGGTCTGCTCGCCGACGCGCGCCGAGATGCGGCGGCAGCCACCCTCCTCGGCCTGCAGGATCAGGGTCCGGCCGTCGAGGCTGCGGGTCAGGCTGCGCGGGTAACCCTCGGGCAGCGAGCGGGCGTCGACCTGCGTCTCGGCGACGACGTCGTCACCCGGGGCGATGCCCTGCGTCGGCCGCCCGACCGTCTGGGACGGCGGCGGCCCGAGCGTGGGTGTCACGGTCCCGGGCACGCTCGCCGACGTCGAGGGCGTCTCGGGCGCCGAGCCGGGGCCCGCCGGGGCGCCGGCGCCGGAATTCGCGGCACAGGCCGTCGCCGTGAGCAGCAGCAGGCCCGCACCCAGCAGTTTCACCGTGGTACGCATACTTGCCAGACGGAGCGGACCCCCGCGAGGTTGCATCGGCTCACCGATGAGCCGCCCGGCCCAGCCGGGTGGTGAAGCTCAGCCGGTCGCCGCGGTAGAGGGACCGGACCCGTTCGAACGGGACGCCGTCCGGGCCCCACGAGACGCGGTGGGTCAGCAGCATCGGCAGCGCCGGGTTCGTCCCGATCAGCAACGCCTCGCGCGGGGTGGCCAGCACCGTCTCGACCCGCTCCTCCGCGCCGTCGAACACGACGCCGAGCTTGCCGGTCAGGCACGCGTACAGCGACTGCTCCGGGTCGAACACGTCGAGCAGGTCCGGGAACCGCGCAGCCAGGAGATATGTCGACTCCAGCCCGACGCGCTCCTCGTCGGCCAGGAGGACGCGCTCGAGGTGGAACACTTCGGCGTCCGATGTCACCTGGAGGTCGGCGGCCAGGGCACTGCCCGCGGGGCGCCGCTCCAGGGTGATCACCGTGCGGCCCGGCCGGATGCCCTGGCGCCGCAGCCCCTCCGTGTAGCTCACCAGGGCCAGCGGCTGGACGAGCTTCGGGCCGGCGATGTAGGTGCCGCTGCCCTGGCGGCGGCTGAGCCTGCCCTCGAGCACCAGCTCCGCGACCGCTTGCCGTACGGTCGCCCTCGACACTTCGAACCGTTCGCACAATTCCCGTTCCGTGGGCAGCACCGCACCTTCGCCGAGTTCCGCGATCACCGCCAGCAGTTCGACCTTGACCGCGTAGTACCGCGGGACACGGCCGTGTTCGGGAATCCCGTCGAGGACGGGACCGTCGGCGGACAGGCGGGAATGGCGCGAAGGGGCGGGCACGGAATCGACCCTATTCGGTTTCCGGTGCGCCGTGGTTCGCTGTGGCACGCAACACGGCCGACCGCTGGAGGATCACCCGGATGCCCCCGACTTCACTCGACCGGCGGCTCGGCCTGGCCGACGCCGTTTTCCTCGGCCTGGGCTCGATGATCGGGGCCGGCGTGTTCGCCGCGTTCGCCCCGGCGGCGCGGGCGGCGGGGGCCGGATTGCTCATCGCATTGGTCCTCGCGGCCGTCGTCGCTTACTGCAATGCGACGTCTTCGGCGCGATTGGCCGCGATTCACCCGGAATCCGGCGGCACCTACGTTTACGGCCGGGAAAGGCTCGGTGAATTCTGGGGTTACCTGGCCGGCTGGGGATTCGTCACCGGGAAGACGGCCAGCTGCGCCGCGATGACGCTGACCGTCGTCGCCTACACCGCGCCGGGGCTCGGGCAGCCGTGGCGGAGCCTCCTGGCCGTCGCGGTGGTCGCCGCGCTCACCGCGGTCAACTACTTCGGCGTGCACCGGTCGGCGCTCGCCACCCGGGTGATCGTGTCGTGCACCCTGCTCGTGCTCACCGCCGCGGCCGTGGCGATGGCCGCCGGGCCGTCGAGCGGCGGCCCGCTCGTCGCCTGGCCGGGTGGCGGGGGCGTGCTCGAGGCGGCCGGGCTGCTTTTCTTCGCCTTCGCCGGGTACGCGCGGCTCGCCACGCTCGGCGAGGAGGTCCGCGACCCGGCCCGCACCATCCCCCGGGCCATCCCGCTCGCCCTCGGCATCACCCTCGTCGTCTACGCCGCACTGGCGGTGCTGCTGCTCGTCCGGCTCGGCCCGGCCGCGCTCGCCGCGAGCCCGGACCCGGTCGCGGCGGCCGTCCCGGGGTGGCTCGCCCCGGTCGTCCGGGCCGGCGCGGCCGTCGCGGCCCTCGGTTCGCTGCTCGCGCTCATCCTCGGCGTCTCGCGCACGACGCTGGCGATGAGCCGCGACGGCCACCTCCCCCGGTTCCTCGCCGCCGTGCACCCGCGCTACCGGGTGCCGCACCGCGCGGAGCTCGCCGTCGGGCTCGTCGTCGCCGTGCTCGCCGCGTCGATCGACCTGCGCGCCGCGATCGGCTTCTCGTCCTTCGCCGTGCTGACGTACTACGCGATCGCCAACGCGGCCGCGCTCACGCTGCCGGGGAAGGCGCGAGCCGTCCTCGGGCTGGCCGGGTGCGTGGTGCTCGCCTTCAGTCTCCCCCTGCCGTCGGTGCTCGCCGGGTGCGCCGCGTTGTTGCTGGGCAGTCTGGCCTACGGCGTTCGTCGGATCCGCCGGTGAGAAATCACCCAACCGCCCGAAAGATCCGAAGAAAGTCGGTTGTCCCGATCCGCGCGCACCTGGTGTAGTCGTGAGGCCGCTTTCGGCAACGGCTTCCACTGTGGACACTGGAAGGACTGATCCCCTTGGCCCCCA
Organism: Amycolatopsis sp. NPDC003731; assembly: GCF_053586895.1. NCBI lineage: Bacteria > Bacillati > Actinomycetota > Actinomycetes > Pseudonocardiales > Pseudonocardiaceae > Amycolatopsis > Amycolatopsis sp. NPDC003731. Next base: position 6,250 of record NZ_JBSFNC010000038.1, read on the forward strand.
AGCGCTGGTTCACCCTGCTCAGAAACGCCACCACCGCCCTCGCCGCGGTCGCCGCCGCCGCGGCGTTCGCCACCCCGGCGATCGCCACCGCCGCCCAGCCGCCGTCCACGAACGTCGTCGGCGGGACGCGGGCCGCCCAGGGCGAATTCCCGTTCATGGTCCGCCTTTCCATGGGCTGCGGCGGAGCGCTCTACACCAAGCAGATCGTGCTGACCGCGGCGCACTGCGTCAGCCGGACCGGCGCCAACACCTCGATCACGGCGACCGTCGGTGTCGTCGACCTGCAGAGCTCCAGCGCGCAGAAGATCCGCTCGACCTACGTCTACCAGTCCCCCACCTACGGCACCTCGACCGGCGGTGACTGGGCGCTGATCAAGCTGGCCAGCCCGGTGAGCGGGCTGTCGACCATGCCGATCGCGACCACCAGCGCGTACAACACCGGCACGTTCACCGTGGCCGGCTGGGGCGCGGCCCGCGAAGGCGGCGCGCAGCAGCGGTACCTGCTCAAGGCGACCGTCCCGTTCGTCGACGACGCCACCTGCCGCGCCCAGGGCGGCAGCTACCCCGACCTCATCCCGAGCGCCGAGATCTGCGCGGGCAACCTCGCCTCCGGCGGCGTCGACACCTGCCAGGGCGACTCCGGCGGCCCGATGTTCCGCCGGGACAACAACAACGCCTGGATCCAGGTCGGCATCGTCTCCTGGGGCGACGGCTGCGCCCGGGCGCACGCCCCCGGCGTCTACACCGAGGTGAGCACGTTCGCGTCGAAGATCGCCGCGGCCGCCGCCACGCTGTAACCGCTTCCGCACGAAAGGAAGGGCCCCCGCCGCGGCGGGGGCCCTTCCTTCGTCGTTCAGCGCGTCTTGTCCAAGCGGGACAACGCTTCCTCGTAACCGTTCACCAGGTCCGCGACGACGTCGGCGACCGGCCGCACCCGGTCCATCCGGCCGACGATCTGCCCGACCGGCATGGACACCACGCTCGGGTCGTTCGCCGCGTGGATCCGGTTGTGGGCCGGGGAAACCAGCAGGTTCTGCAACGGCATCGGCAACGGCTCGGGCGCGTCCGGCGCGGCCCACGCCTCGGTCCAGCGGGTCTTGAGCAGCCGCGCCGGCTTGCCCGTGTAGATCCGCGTCCGCACGGTGTCCGACGACGTCGCCGCGACGAGCGCCTGCTGCATCGCCACCGACTCGGCCATCGTCTGCAGGTACTCCTCGGTGGCCAGCCACATCGAGCCCATCCAGACGCCGGAGGCGCCGAGCGCGAGCGCCGCGGCCATCTGGCGGCCGGAACCGATCCCGCCCGCGGCGAGCACCGGCACGTCGACCGCGTCGACGATCTCCGGCACCAGCACCATGGACGCGATTTCGCCGGTGTGCCCGCCGGCTTCGTAACCCTGCGCCACCACGAAGTCGACGCCGTTCTCGACGTGCCGCACCGCGTGCTCGGCCTTCCCGGCGAGCGCCGCGACCGGGACGCCCTTGTCGTGGCACTGGCCGATCACGTCCACCGGCGGCGAGCCGAGCGCGTTGGCGATCAGCTTGATCGGGTGGTTCAGCGCGACCTCGACGTGCGACCGGGCGACCGAGTGCAGCCAGCCGAGCACCCCGGCGCGCTCGTCGGTGTCGTCCGGCAGCGGCGGGACCGAGAGCTCCTCGAGAACGCGGTCGACGAACGCGCGGTGCCCGTCCGGGATGAGCTTCGCCAGATCGACCTGCGTGCCCTCGGCGGGCACCTTCGCCGGCATGACGATGTCGACGCCGTACGGTTTCCCGCCGGTGTTCTCGTCCATCCAGGTGAGCACCCGGTCGAGTTCGGCGGCGTCGTTGAACCGCACGCAGCCGAGCACGCCGAGCCCGCCGGCGCGGCTGAGCGCCGCGGCGACGTGCTCCGACGGGGTGAACCCGATGATCGGCAGGTCGATGCCGAGCCGGTCGCACAAGGGTGTCCGCACTTCTGGTGTCCTCCTCAGACGGGCTGGGCCGCGGCCGGTTCGTGCTCGGCGGCGTAGCGCTGGGCCCACGGGTAGTCCGGCTTGCCGCTGGGCGAGCGGCCGATCTCGTCGGCGAGCCACACCGTGCGCGGCACCTTGTAGCCGGCGATCTGCCCGCGCGCGTGCTCTTCGATCGCGGCGAGGTCGCCTTCGGCGCCGTCCCGGAGCTGGATGACGGCGGCGACGCGCTGGCCGAGCCGCTCGTCCGGGACGCCGATGACGAGCGCGTCGAAGACGTCCGGGTGGGACTTGAGCGCCCCTTCGACCTCCTCGGGGTAGACCTTCTCGCCGCCGGTGTTGACGCACTGGGAACCGCGGCCGAGCAACGTGACGGTGCCGTCCTCCTCGTAGCGGGCGTAGTCGCCCGGGACGACGTACCGGACGCCGCCGACCTCGACGAAGATCTTCTTGCTCTTCTCGGGGTCGCCGTAGTAGCCGAGCGGGACGTGCCCGCGGCGGCCGATCAGCCCGACCGCGCCCGGCTTCTTCTCGACGACGTTGCCGTCGTCGTCGAGCAGGATGGCGTCCTGGCCGAAGTTCACCCGCGGGCCGGCGCTGTGGTCGGAACCCTTGGCCACCATGCCGATCCCGGTGAAGCCGCTTTCCGACGAGCCGATGGCGTCGGTGATCACGGCGTTCGGCACCAGTTCGACGAACTCCTGCTTCACCGACTGCGAGAACAGCGCGGCGTGGCTCGACACGGCGACGACCGAGGAAGCGTCGTAGTCACCCTCGCGGAAGGCCTCGATGAGCGGGCGCGCCATCGCGTCGCCGACGATCGTGAGGACCTGGACCTTGTGCTCCTGCACGGCCTTCCAGATCTCGTGGGCGTCGAAGCGCGGGACGAAGACCACCGGGCTGCCGGTGAACAGCGCGCCGAACGCGGCCCACTGCGCGGCGCCGTGGATCAGTGGCGCGGCGGGCAGCCGGGTCAGGCTCCCGGCCTTGCCCTGCTCGGCGAGCGTCCACTCGTCGGGGATGTACTCGCCGGTGACGAAGTTGATCCCGCCGCCGAGCGCGCGCCAGACGTCCTCCTGCCGCCAGAGGACGCCCTTCGGGTAGCCCGTGGTCCCGCCGGTGTAGAGGATGTAGAGGTCGTCGCCGCTGCGCTCGCCGAAGTCGCGTTCGGGGCTCTGCGCGGCGAGGGCGGCCTCGTAGTCGACGCCGCCGTAGCTCTCGCAGTCGCCGCCGCTGCCGTCGTCGATCACGACAACGTGTTTCAGTTTCGGCGCCTCCGGCAGCACCGCGGCGACCTTGTCGGCGTAGCTGCGTTCGTGCACCAGGGCCACGATCTCGGCGTCGTTGAAGAGGTAGACGAGCTCGCCGTGCACGTAGCGGTAGTTGACGTTGACGGCGATCGCGCGCAGCTTGTACGCCGCGATCATCGCCTCCAAGGCCTCGATCGAGTTGCGGGAATAGACCCCGATGTGGGACCCGTGTCCCACGCCGTGCGCGGCGAGGTGGTGGGCGAGCCGGTTGGCCCGCGCCTCCAGTTCGGCGAAGGTGACTTGCCGGTCGCCGCACACGACCGCGACGCGCTCCGGCACGGCGTCGACGGCGTGCTCCAGAAGATCCGCGATGTTGAGTGCCACGCCCTCAAAGTAGAACATGTTATCGTTCCGGGCAATGGCACTGCTCCTTCAGGAGGTCTTCCGTGGGTGAACCGCACGCGCTGGTGTCGCAGGAGGGCCAGACCCTCGTCGTCACGATGAACCGGCCCGAAGCGCGCAACGCGATCACCGGCGAAATGATGGCGATCATGGTCGAGGCCTGGGACCGGGTCGATGCGGACGACTCGATCCGCAGCTGCATCCTCACCGGCGCGGGCGGCGCGTTCTGCGCGGGCGCGGACCTGAAGTCGATGTCCCGCAACTCGCCGTCGGAGTCGTTCGCCTCGGGCAAGTTCGACCCTTCGCGCATCCCCGGGCTCCTCAAGGGGCGACGGCTGACGAAACCCCTGATCGCGGCGGTCGAGGGGCCGGCGATCGCGGGCGGGACCGAGATCCTCCAGGGCACCGACATCCGGGTGGCGGGCGAGTCGGCGCGCTTCGGGGTGTCGGAGGCGCGCTGGGGACTGTTCCCGATGGGCGGGTCGGCGGTGCGGCTGCCGCGGCAGATCCCGTACACGGTGGCGGCGGACATCCTGCTGACCGGACGTCACCTGTCCGCTTCCGAGGCGCTGGCGATCGGCTTGATCGGTCACGTGGTCCCGGACGGCTCCGCGCTCACGAAGGCCCTGGAGCTGGCGGCACTGGTCAACGCCAACGGGCCGCTGGCCGTGCGGGCCATCCTCCGGACGATCCGCGACACCGAGGGACTGCACGAGGAAGAGGCCTTCAAGCTGGACTCGCAGTACGGGATCGAGGTCTTCGCCTCCGAGGACGCCAAGGAGGGGCCGCGAGCGTTCTCGGAGAAGCGGAAGCCGGACTTCACCGGTCGCTGATGTAGAACACGTTTCACGTGTATTGAACCGGCCAGCGGAGGAACCTTGTCGACAGAACGAGAACGTGTTTCACTCAAGGACGTGACCGAAACACCGCTTGCGGCACCGCTGAACGTCGGCTTCGACTACACGCGCTCCACCGGGCCCGTGCTCGGCCGGTTCGTCACCGCGCTGCGCGACCGCCGCATCGAAGGCATCCGGGGCAGTGACGGGCGGGTGCACGTCCCGCCCCTCGAGTACGACCCCGTGACCGCCGAACAGCTCGGCGAGTTCGTCCCCGTCGGCGAAGAGGGCACCGTCGTCTCCTGGTCGTGGTGCCCCGAGCCGCTCGACGGGCAGCCGATGAGCCGGCCGTTCGCCTGGGCGCTCGTCAAGCTCGACGGGGCCGACACCCCGATGCTGCACGCCGTCGACGCCGGCTCGCCCGACAAGATCCACAGTGGACAGCGGGTGCGCGTCCGGTGGGCCGAGGAGACCGTCGGGCACATCCGGGACATCGCCTACTTCCTGCCGGCCGACGCCGAGGACACCACGCCCACCGAGCCCGCTCCCCCGGTCGCCGAGCGCGAAGAAGGCGCGCCGATCAGCGTCGTCATCACGCCGGTGCACCTGAAGTACCTGCACTCGGCCTCGCCCGAGGAGAGCACCTACCTGCGCGGGCTCGCCGAAGGGAAGATGATCGGCCAGCGCTGCCCCGCCTGCGGCAAGGTCTACATCCCGCCGCGCGGGGCCTGCCCGACCGACGGCGTGCCGACCACCGAAGAGGTCGAACTCCCCGACACCGGCATCGTCACCACGTTCTGCATCGTCAACGTCCCGTTCCTCGGCCAGCGGCTCAAGCCGCCGTACGTCGCCGCGTACATCCTGCTCGACGGGGCCGACATCGCCTTCCTGCACCTCGTGCTCGGCTGCGCCGCCGAAGACGTCCGCATGGGCATGCGCGTGCGCGCCGCCTGGAAGCCGCGCGACGAGTGGTGGACGTCGCTGGAGAACATCAGCCACTTCGAGCCGACCGGTGAGCCGGACGCGGCTTACGAAACCTTCGCCCACCACCTGTGAGGTCCTGATGCCAGACGTCGCGATCGCGGGCTTCGCGAAGGCCCCGAACGTCCGCGAAACGCCCGGTACCACCAACGGCGTGGAGATGCTCGTCCCGATCTTCGCCGAGGTCTTCGCGCAGACCGGCCTGTCCAAACAGGACATCGGGTTCTGGTGCTCCGGCTCCTCGGACTACCTGGCCGGCCGCGCGTTCTCGTTCATCGCCGCCGTCGACGCGATCGGCGCGTTCCCGCCGATCCACGAGTCGCACGTCGAAATGGACGCCGCCTGGGCGCTGTACGAGGCGTGGCTGAAGATCAAGATGGGCGAGGTCGAGACCGCGCTCGTCTACGGCTTCGGCAAGTCCAGCGCCGGGCAGTTGCGCCGGGTGCTCGCCCTGCAGCTCGACCCGTACGTCGTCACGCCGCTGTGGCCGGACTCGGTCTCGATCGCCGGGATCCAGGCGCGGCTGGGCCTGGAGGCCGGTCTCTGGTCCGAAAAGGACCTGGCCGAGGTCGCCGCGCGCGGGACCGGCAAGGACGTCGCGGAACTCCTGGATACGCCGTACTACGCCGATCCGTTGCGCAAGCACGACATCGCCCCGATCACCGACGGCGCCGCCGTGATCGTCCTGTCCACTGTGGAACGAGCGCGGGAGATCGTCGAACGCCCGGCCGTGATCACCGGCATCGAGCACCGCGTCGACTCCCCCGTGCTCGGGGCCCGCGACCTGACGCGTTCGCCGTCCACCGAAGCGGCGGCCAAGGCATTGGACCTCGACGGCGTCGACCTCGCCGAGCTGCACGCGCCCTTCACGCACCAGGAACTCATCCTGCGGACCGCGCTCGGGCTGGGCGACGGCGTGAAGCTCAACCCCTCCGGCGGGGCGCTGGCCGCGAACCCGATGTTCTCCGCCGGGCTCGCCCGGATCGGCGAAGCCGCGGTCCGGATCCACCGCGGCGAATCCCGCAAGGCCGTGGCGCACGCGACGAGCGGGCCGGCCCTGCAACAGAACCTGGTGACCGTGCTGGAGGCCCGATGACCAAGCAGCTCACCGCCGTGCTCGGCACCGGCCAGACGCACCACCGCGCCAAGCGGCAGGACGTCTCGATGCCGGGCCTGCTGCGCGAGGCGATCGACCGCGCGATGACCGACGCCCAGGTGGAGTGGGCCGACATCGACGCCGTCGTGCTCGGCAAGGCGCCGGACCTGTTCGAGGGCGTCATGATGCCCGAGCTGTTCCTCGCCGACTCGCTCGGCGCGACCGGGAAACCGCTGCTGCGCGTGCACACCGCCGGGTCGGTGGGCGGCTCGACGGCGCTGGTGGCGGCGTCGCTCATCCAGTCGGGCGTGCACCGGCGCGTGCTCACGGTGGCGTACGAGAAGCAGTCCGAGTCGAACGCGATGTGGGGCCTGTCGATCCTGCCGCCGTTCCAGATGCCGGTCGGGGCCGGCGCGGGCGGCTACTTCGCCCCGCACGTGCGGTCCTACATCCGCCGTTCGGGGGCACCCGAGCACGTCGGGGCGATCGTCGCGGCGAAGGACCGGCGCAACGGCGCCCTCAACCCGTACGCGCACCTGCGGCAGCCGGACATCACCGTCGAGTCGGTGCGGGCGTCGCAGATGCTGTGGGACCCGATCCGCTACGACGAGACGTGCCCGTCGTCCGACGGCGCGTGCGCGATGGTGCTCGGCGACGAGGCCGCCGGGGACGCCGTCGAGGGCGGCGCGGCCTGGGTGCACGCGACGGCGATGCGCACCGAGCCGACCACGTTCGCCGGCCGCGACCAGGTGAACCCGCGGGCGGGGCGCGAGGCCGCGGCCGCGCTCTGGGCCGAGGCGGGGATCACCGATCCGATGTCCGAAGTGGACGTCGCCGAGATCTACGTGCCGTTCTCGTGGTTCGAGCCGATGTGGCTGGAGAACCTGGGTTTCGCGCCCGAAGGCGAGGGCTGGAAGGTCACCGAGAAGGGCGAAACGGCGATCGGCGGCCGCCTGCCGTGCAACCCGTCGGGCGGCGTGCTGTCGTCCAACCCGATCGGCGCGTCCGGCATGCTGCGGTTCTCCGAAGCGGCGAAGCAGGTGATGGGCCGGGCCGGGGACTACCAGGTGGACGGCGCCCGCCGCGCGCTCGGCCACGCCTACGGCGGCGGGTCCCAGTACTTCTCGATGTGGCTGGTGGGTTCGGAGAAGCCGAGCTGATCACCCCCGCGAGCGGCGGCGCAACCGCAGCGCGAGCAGCGTTCCGAGCACGCCCGTCACCACGCCGACCGTGGCGGGCACGGCCATCGGCGGGTCCACCACGACCACCGGCTTCAGCACCACCGGCGCCGGCGGCTGCACCGGTTTCGGGGGCGCGTCCGAGCCGGTCGCCGTCCACGCCGTCACGTACACCAGCAGGCGGGCCACGAGCGAGATGAAGAAGATGAGACCGATGATCGAGCCGAACGCGATGCCGGTCGGCGAGTCGCCGATGAGCCGGAGGTAGAACCCGCCGGCCAGCTTCAGCGCCTCGAAGCCGACGGCCAGCGCGACCGCACCCCGGACCGCACTGCGCACGCCGACCTTCTGCCGCGGCAGCCGGGTGAGCACCCAGAGGAAGACCAGCCAGTCGGCGGCCAGCGACAGCGGCACCGAGGACGCCGACACGAGCTGGTGGCCCCAGCTCGTGTCGTCGAGGCCGGCCAGCCGGAGCAGGTAGCTGCCGAGCGCGGTGCCGGAGATGGTGAGCGTGAACGACACCAGCAGCGCCGCGGTCAGGCCGAGCAGCGCGAGCAGGTCGACGAGGATCAGCCGCAGCAGCGACTGGTCCGACCGGTTCTGCCCCCACAGCGCCGTCAGCGAGTCCCGCAGCGCGTTCATCCAGTTCCAGCCGGAGTAGAGGCCGATGGCGAGACCGACCACGCCGACGCTGGTCCGCTGCTCGACGAAGCCGGTGAGCAGTTCGGTGGCCTTGTCGCCGAGCCCGCCGGGCAGCGTGGACACGATCGCGTGCACCAGCGTGTCGAGCAGGTGCGGCTGGGTGGCCAGCACGAACCCGGCGACCGACGAGGCGACCATCAGCAGCGGCACCAGCGACAGCAGGCTGAAGTAGGTGATCGAGGCGACGTAGTGGTAGCCGCCGGCGTCGATGTAGCGGTTGGTCGCGCGGGCGATGTGGTCCAGCCACCGGTACCGGGCGCGCGCCCGGGCCCAGGGGCTCGGCGCCTTCGGGGAACTCTTCACGAAGACTGTCTACCCAGCCGGGGCCGTCTTTGCGCAGGCAACACGCGGTTCAGCCCAGAACGACCAGCCCGGACCCGTCGTCGACCGGCAACGCGGCGTCGGTCGTGGCGAAGACGGTGCTGCCGAGGAAGTCGAGTTCGCCGCCGAGCGTGGCGAGGAAGGCGGTGTCGGCGGCGTCGCGGCCGGTGGAGATCCGCAGCATGGTCTGCCGCGGCGCCAGCCGGGTGGCGTCGAAGACGTACCAGTGCCCGTCGACGGCGGCTTCGAAGACGGCGTGGAAGTCCATCGGCGCGAGCCCGGGCGCGTAGACGCCGACGTACCGCGCGGGGATGTCGAGGAACCGGCACAGGGTGATGCAGACGTGCGCGAAGTCGCGGCAGACACCCTCGCCGGCCAGCAGGGTGTCGACGGCGTCGTCGGTGGGCCGGCCGGCACCGACCACATAGGACAGTCGTTCGTGGACGTGCCGGACGACGGCTTCGACTTGCCGGCGTGGGTTTTCGAGCTTGCCGAGTTCCGGCGGCACGAGCCCGGCGACGCGGTCGGACGGGCAGTACCGGCTCGGCCGGGTGAACACGGCGACGTCGGCGAGCGTGACGGGCTCGGGTTCGGGCTCGTTCAGCACGCGTTCGGCGTGGTAGGTGACGCGGTGCTCGCCGGCGGGCAGGTCGAAGACCTCGGCCCGGGTGCCGTGCTCGAACTCGACGGGTCGGCTCTCCCCGTGCCAGGACACGGTGAGCTCTTCGGTGTCGGCGTGCGCCGCGGAGACCGAGATCGCCGCGGGCCCGGGTTCGGTGACGCGGATGGCGAACTCGACGTCCACCGTCGCTCGCGGGGCCATCGTCCCATCATGGCATCCCCTGGCAGAATCGCCGGGTGAGCGACATCGTGGTGTTCCACTCAGTGCTCGGCCTGCGACCCGTCGAGCTGGGCTTCGCCGACCGGCTGCGGGCGGCGGGCCATCGGGTCACCACGCCCGACCTCTTCGCCGGGCGGACGGCCTCGACCCTCGAAGAGGGCTTCGCGGTGAAGGACGAGGTCGGCTGGGAGACGATCACCGGACGTGCCCGCGATGCCGTGCGGGAGCTGCCGCCGGAGACCGTGCTCGTGGGCGTGTCGATGGGGGCGGGCGTGGTCGAGACCGTGCTGCCGCACCGGCTCGGCACCACCGGCGTCCTGATGCTGCACGCCGTGGGGGCGGTGCCCGCCGGGATCCGGCCCGGCCTGCCGGTGCAGGTCCACGTCGCCGACCCCGACCCGATCGCCCCTCCGGCGCAGGTCGCGGCCTGGCGCGAAACGGCGGCCTCGGTGGGTGCCGATGCCCGGGTGTACACCTACCCGGGCATCGGTCACTTCTACACCGACGCCGGCGGTCCCGAGTACGACGCGGCCGCGGCGGAGCTCACCTGGGACCGCGTCGACGGGTTCCTCAGGCGTACTTCACCGGGTAGTGCTTGATGCCGTTGATCCAGCTCGACCGCAGCCGCACCGGGGGTGCCGCCTCGGCGATGTCCGGCATCACGTCGGCGATGGCGTTGAAGATCAGGTCGATCTCCAGCCGGGCCAGGTTCGCGCCGATGCAGTAGTGCGACCCCGTGCCGCCGAAACCGACGTGCGGGTTGTCCTCGCGGAGGACGTCGAACTTCTCCGGGTCGTCGAAGACCTCGTGGTCGAAGTTGGCCGAGCTGTAGAACATCCCGACCCGGTCGCCCTTGCGGATCCGCGCGCCGCCGAGCTCGGTGTCGCGGGTGGCGGTGCGCTGGAAGGCGACGATCGGGGTGGCCCAGCGGACGATCTCGTCGGGCGCGGTCTTCGGCCGCTGCTCCTTGAACAGCTCCCACTGGTCCCGGTGGTCCAGGAACGCCTTCATGCCGTGGGTGATGGCGTTGCGCGTCGTCTCGTTGCCGGCGACGGCGAGCAGGATGACGAAGAACCCGAACTCGTCGGAGCCGAGCGATTCACCGTCGACGTCGGCCTGGATGAGCTTGGTGGCGATGTCGTCCATCGGGCACTTGCGCCGCTCCTCGGCCATGTTCCAGGCGTACCCGACGAGCTGGGCGGACGCCTCCAGCGGCGCGACCTCGTACTCGGGGTCGTCGTAGGCGACCATCTGGTTCGACCAGTCGAAGATCTTGAGCCGGTCTTCCTGCGGGATGCCGATCAGCTCGGCGATCGCCTGCAGCGGCAGCTCGCACGCGACGTCGGTGACGAAGTCGCCCGACCCCTTCTTCCGCGCCTCGTGCACGATCCGCTCGGCGCGCTCGCGCAAGGTGTCCTCGAGCTTCGAGATGGACCGCGGGGTGAAGCCCTTCGACACGATCCGCCGCAGCTTCGTGTGCTGCGGGGCGTCCTGGTTGAGCAGCACCAGGCGGTTCGCCTCGAGGTTGTCCTCGGTCATGTTCTCGTCGAAGCGGATGATGGCGGTCTTCTCCCGCGACGAGTACAGCGTGCTGTCGCGCGAGACCTCCTTGACGTCCGCGTGGCGCGAGACGACCCAGTACCCGTCGTCGCGGTAGCCGGCGGTGTTGTGCTTCTGGGGGTTCCACCACACCGGGGCGGTGCGCCGGAGCTCGGCGAACTCGGCGACGGGGAGTCGCTCCGCCAAGAGATCCGGATCGGTGAAGTCGAACCCGGCGGGGATGAGCGGAGCGGCCACGTTGCCTCCCACGGTTCGGCTTGGAACACGTTCTAGGTTGGATTGAAGCATACGGCGTTAACCAACGGAAGACCGTGAGTGAAACCCGTTTACTCAACCGGGGATAGCAGGTGAGCGCGCGCTCACTCCGGCAAGATCAAGAAGCGGCCACGCCTGCGCAGACTTGCACAAAACGATAACTTGTTCTAGTTTCTGCGTTAGTGAACAGTGTTTCCCGACGAAAGGGACGACATGGGCGTGCCGGTCATCGTCGAAGCCGTGCGGACCCCGATCGGCAAGCGGAACGGGCTGCTGGCCGGCCTGCACGCGGCCGAGCTGCTGGGTGCCGCGCAGCTCGCCCTGCTGGACCGCGCCGGGATCGACCCGGCGCTCGTCGAGCAGCTCATCGGCGGCTGCGTCACGCAGGCCGGCGAGCAGTCGAACAACGTCACGCGCACAGCGTGGCTGCACGCGGGCCTGCCGGAGACGGCGGGCGCGACGACGATCGACGCCCAGTGCGGCTCGGCGCAGCAGGCGACCCACCTCATCGCGGGCCTGATCGCGGCGGACGCCATCGACGCCGGTGTCGCGTGCGGAGTCGAGGCGATGAGCCGCGTGCCGCTGGGCACGAACCGCGCCGGTGCCTCACCACGGCCGTCGTCGTGGTCGATCGACCTGCCCAACCAGTACGGCGCGGCCGAGCGGATCGCGGTCCGCCGCGGGCTGACGCGCGAGGACGTCGACCGGTTCGGGGCGGCGTCCCAGCAGAAGGCGGCGGCCGCGTGGGCGGCGGGCCACTTCGACCGCGAGGTGGTGCCGGTGAAGGCCCCGGTCCTCTCGGCTGACGGCGCACCGACCGGCGAGACCCACCTCGTCACGCGCGACCAGGGCCTGCGGGAGACGACGGTCGAAGGCCTGGCCCGCCTCAAGCCGGTGGTCGAGGACGGCGTCCACACGGCGGGAACGTCCTCCCAGATCTCCGACGGCGCGGCGGCCCTGCTCCTGCTGGACGCGGACCGCGCGGCGGCGCTGGGCCTGCGTCCGCGGGCCCGGATCGTCGCCCAGGCGTTGGTCGGCGCCGAGCCGTACTACCACCTGGACGGCCCGATCCGCGCGACGGAACGCGTGCTCGCCCGGGCCGGGATGACGGTGGGTGACGTGGACCTGTTCGAGGTCAACGAGGCGTTCGCGTCGGTCGCGTTGTCGTGGCAGCAGGTGGTTTCCCCGGACCCGTCCCGCGTGAACGTCAACGGCGGCGCGATCGCCCTGGGCCACCCGGTGGGCAGCACGGGTGCCCGGCTGCTGACGACGGCGTTGCACGAGCTGGAGCGCCGGGACGCCTCGACGGCGCTGGTGACGATGTGCGCGGGCGGCGCACTGGCCACGGCGTCGATCATCGAACGGCTCTAGACGAGTAATGCGTAAGTCTGGGTGGTGACCGGAGACGGACGAAGGGTGTTCAAGATCCGTTTGTGACGACAGACCTGAACACCCTTCTCACCGCACTCTACGTGAAGATCGACGACCACCTCGCAGGCAGGCGACGGATGGGCAGACCGCCGAAGCTGACCGACGCGGAGCTGGTGACTCTGGCCGTGGCTCAGGCGTTGCTGGGGTTCACTTCCGAGGCCCGCTGGCTGCGGTTCCTGCCGGCCCGGATGCCTGGCGCGTTCCGGTTCCTGCCTGGCCAGTCCGGCTACAATCGCCGCCTGCGTGCCGCGTTGCCGCTGGTCAAGCACGTGATGCGGTGGCTGGCGGCGGACACGGACTTGTGGACCGACGCCACCTGGATCGTTGACTCGACCCCGGTCGAGTGTGGCCGGTCCCGGCCGACGGTCAAGCGTTCGGAGCTGGCCGGGTGGGCCAAGTACGGCTTCTGCCGGTCACACTCGCGTTGGTTCTGGGGCCTGCGGCTGCATCTGGTCTGCACCCCGGCCGGGCTTCCGGTCGCTTGGGCGCTGGCCGATCCCAAGGTCGACGAGCGGCAGGTGCTCATGGCGATCTGCGATCACGAACCCCACCTGCTCGACGACCGTCCCGGCCTGTTGATCATCGCCGATAAGGGCTACGTCTCCGCCGAACTGGACCGCTTCCTGGCCGAGCGCGGGGTCCGGCTGATCCGGCCGTCCTACCGCAACCGCCGGCCCCATCCCGGTGAGCCGCTGCTCAAGTCCATCCGCCAGCTCATCGAGTCGGCCAATGACACCCTCAAAGGCCAACTCGACCTGGAACAACACGGTGGGCGCACCATCGAAGGGGTCGGCGTCCGCGTCGCCCAACGACTCCTGGCTCTCACCGCCGCCATCTGGCACAACCGCGCCACCGGCCAACCCATCACCCGGTCCCTGACCGCCTACGACCACTGACCGAGTTACGCATTACTCGTCTAGGCCCCCGACCACCACGCCGTCGGGTGAACGGCTTGTGCTTCACTTCGAGGCATGATCTCGGAAAGCCGTTGCCCGGTGGAGGACGGCGAGCTCCTCGTCCGCCGCGGCGGCGAGGGCCCGGCACTGCTGCTGATCGCGGGCGGCACCGGATCGGGCGACGCCTACCGCGCGCTGGCGAAGCAGCTGTACGCGGACTACACCGTGATCACCTACGACCGCCGAGGCCACTTCGGCAGCACGGACACGACCACGGGCCCGGTCCCGGTTTCCCTGCAGGCGGACGACGCTTTGGCGGTCCTGGACCACGCGGCCGACGGCGCGGCCCAGGTGTTCGGTTCGAGCGCGGGCGCCCTGATCGGCCTCGACCTGGTCGCCCGCCACCCGGACCGCGTGACAACGCTGGTCGCGCACGAACCCCCGGCGGTCCACCTGATGCCGGACGCCGGAGGCTGGCTCGAAGCGGCGGCCGAGCAGGTCCGCCTGGCCCGCGCGGGCGAACTGATGGCGGCGGTGACCCGGTTCGCGGACGCCATCGCGGGCGCGGCGCTGCCGAATCTGCCCAACCTCCGCCTGCCGCACGAAGCCGACTGGATCCGGTTGTTCGACCGCGAGCTGACGGAGTTCTTCGACTACCTGCCGGACCTGAGGGCCCTGCGGAAGGCGACCACGGAGATCTTCCCGGTGGCGGGAGAGGGCAGCCGGGGCCGGTACCACTACCAGCCGGCGAAGATCCTGGCTCTGGAGCTGGGGTTGCCGTTCGTCGAGACACCGGGCTCCCACCTGGCCCCGCAGCGAAACCCGGTGAAGTTCGCGGCGGCGTTGAAGGACCTGCTGAACCCGGAGGCCTGACGGGCGGCACGCGTGCCCGAATGGACGACACGCGTGCCCGAATGGACGACACGCGTGCCTGGACGGACGACACGCGTGTTTGGAAGGACGACACGGCGTCAGACGACTCGGATGCCGTCCTTCCAGACCTCCCGGATGTTCGACGCCAGCGCCGGGAAGTCGTACGGGTTCCCCTCCACCACCACCACGTCCGCCCGCAGGCCCGGCTCCAGCCGGCCCAGTTCCCCGTCCAGGCCCATCAGCCGCGCCGCCGAGGAGGTCGTTGCCTCCAGGACGTCCCCCGGCGTCATGCCGCACGCCGCCATCAGGGCCAGTTCCTCGAGGTTCGTCCCGTGCGGGCCCACTCCGCTGTCCGTTCCCATCGCGATCCGGACGCCCGCCGCATACGCGCGGCGGACCGAATCGCGGTGGGCCTCCACCACTTCGCGCGCCTTCGCCACCACCGCCGGCGGGAGGTCGACGCCCGCGTCGGCCGCGCGGACCACGTTGACCGGGGCGATCAGCGTCGGGACCAGCCAGGTTCCGTGCCCCAGCATCAGCTCGATCGCTTCGTCGTCCAGGTAGATGCCGTGCTCGATCGAGCGCGCGCCCGCGCGGACCGCGTTCTTGATGCCCGCCGCGCCCTGGGCGTGGGCCATCACCGGGCGGCCCTGCATCGCCGCCTCCGTCACCAGGACGTCCAGTTCCTCCGGGGTGAACTGGGCGTGCCGCGGGTCGTCGCGCGGGGACAGCACTCCGCCGGTCGTGCACACCTTGAGCACGTCGGCGCCCGCGCGCAGCAGCGTCCGGGCCACCCGGCGCATCTCGTCGGGCCCGTCGACCGTCGTGTCCGGACGGCCCGGGTGCGGGACCATCAGCGGGACGCACAACCCCGACGGGTGCCACGCGTCGCCGTGGCCGCCGGTCGGGCTGATCAGGCCGATGGAGATCTGCAGCCGCGGGCCCGGGATCAGGCCGTCGTCCACCGCCTGCTTGATGCCGAGGTCCGCGCCCGCCGCGTCGCGGACCGTCGTGATGCCCAGGCCCAGCGTCGCCCACAGGTTCCGCGCGGCTTCGTAGAACTGGTAGGAGAACGGCTTCTGCACCCGCGACAGCAGCCCGATGTCGGAGATCGTGACGTGCACGTGGCAGTCGAAGAGCCCGGGCAGCAGCACCGTGCCGGTGCAGTCGACACCTTCGTCGCCGTCGAGGTCGGTCCCGACGTCGACGATCCGGCCGTGCTCGACGACGACGTCAGCCGGGGCCGGGTCCGCGCCGGTGCCGTCGAAGACCGAGCCGCCGGTGAACACCGTGCGCGTCACGCCGCCTCCACGAGGGCAAGAGTACTCGCGACCACAACCGTGCCGTGGTCGATCCGGACCTGCGGGCGGCCGCCGCGGACGCGGACTTTCGATCCACTGTGGACAATCCCGCGGGGCCGATGGTAGCTGCGCACCCGCGTCACCCCGCCAGGAGCCCGAGGCGGCGGACGGCGAGTTCGGCCAGCAGCGCGGCGCCGTCGCCGAGCACCTGATCGTCGAACCGGGCGCGCGGCGAATGGTTGTCCGGGGCGGTCACGGGGTCCGTGGGGCAGGCGCCGAGGAAGAGGTACGCACCCGGAACCCGTTCCAGGACACGGGAGAAGTCCTCCGAACCGGTGATCGGATCGGCCATCTCGGTGAAGCGCTCCTCGCCGAAGACGTCGCGGATCGTGTCGGCGACGAACGCGTAGGCGGCGGCGTCGTTGACCGTCGCGGGGTACTCCGGTTCGTAGGTGACGTCGACGTCGAGGCCGTGCGCCTGGGCGATGCCGCGGCAGACCTGCACCGCGCGCTCCCCCACCTTCGCGGCGACCTCCGGGGAGAACGACCGGAGCGTCGCCTCGAACACGGCGTCGTCCGGGATGATGTTGCGCCGGGTGCCGGCGTGGAACGAGCCGACGGTGATGACGACCGGGTCGAAGACGTCGAAGGTGCGGGTGACCATCGTCTGCAGGGCGGTCACCATCTCGCAGGCGGCCGGGATCGGGTCGCGGGCGTCGTGCGGGGACGAGCCGTGGCCGCCGTCGCCCTTCACGCGGACTTCGAGCGCGCCCGACGCCGCCATCAGCGTCCCGGGGCGGGCGACGAAGTGGCCCTTGGCGTAGCTGGCGGCCGAGACGTGCAGGCCGTACGCGGCGTCGACGTGCTTGCCGGACGCCGTCAGGACACCTTCGTCGATCATGTGGCCGGCGCCGTCCCAGCCCTCTTCGCCGGGCTGGAACATGAAGACGACGTCGCCGGGGAGGTCGTCCTTGCGGGCGGCGAGCAGGCGGGCCGCGCCGACCAGGCCGGCGGTGTGGAGGTCGTGACCGCAGGCGTGCATGGCGCCGTCGAGGGTCGAGCTGAACTCCTCGCCGCTGGCTTCGGTGACCGGGAGCGCGTCCATGTCGCCGCGCAGGAGGACGGTGCCGCCCGGGTGGCCCCCGCGCAGGACCGCGGTGATCGACGACAGGTTCTTGCCGAGCGTGATTTCGAGCGGCAGCCCGTCGAGGGCGGCGAGGACCCGTTCCTGGGTGCGCGGGAGGTGGAGGCCGATCTCGGGGACGCGGTGCAGCTCGCGGCGCAGGACCTGCAGGTCGTCGAGCATGGCGGCGGCATCGGAGCGCAGGGTCATCCGCCGATCATGCGAGAGTCGAGCACAATGGCCGGGGAAAATGGCCGAAACCACCGTTTCGAGGGCTGATGAGCGAAGAATCCGCCATGCTGGCCGAGCAGGACCTCAAACTGGCCGACGCGCTCCAGGCCGCGCCGCGGGCGTCGTGGTCGACGCTCGGGGACGCGCTGGGACTGGGCGCGGTGACCGTGGCCCGCCGCTGGGACGCGCTGGTGGAGCGCGGGGACGCCTGGCTCACCGCGTACGCCGGCGGGGAGCTGATTTCGCAGCTGGTGCTGGCTTTCGTGGCGATCGACTGCGAGCCCGGCGCGGCGCCGGCCGTCGCGGAAGCGCTGGCCTCGGACGTCCACGTGGCCACGGTGGAGCACGTGGCGGGGCCGTGCGACCTGCTCGTTCACGTGGTGACGCCGTCGTTGCGCGAGCTGGGGGCGCACGTGGCGACGTTGGCCGTCCCCGGCGTGACGCGGCTGAGGACGACGTTGTCCTCACGCATGTTCACCGAGGGCAGCCGCTGGCGCGTCCGGGCGATCTCCCCGGGTCAGCGGGAAGCGTTGTCGCCGAAGCCGGCCCGCCAGCGCGCCCCGCTGCGGTTCGACGCGGCGGACCGGGCGCTGATCTTGGCGCTGGGAGCGGACCCTCGAGCCTCGGCGGCGGCGCTGGCGGGCGTGCTGGGCGTCGGGGCGACGACGGTGCGCCGACGTCTGGACGGCTTGCTCGGCCGCGGCGCGATCCGGGTGAGGTGCGAGATCGCGCGATCGGTGTCGCCGGCGCCGGTCACGGTGACGCTGTGGCTGAGGGTGCCGCCGGACAAGCTGGAGACGACGGCCTGTTCGCTGGCGATGGTGCCGGAGGTCCGCATGTGCGCGGCCCTGACGGGGGCGGCGAACCTGATGCTGGTGCTGTGGCTGCCTTCGTCGCACGACGTCGTGGCGGCGGAGGCCCGGCTGGCGGCGAAGCTGCCGTGGCTGGAGATCACGGACCGGGCGGTGACGCTGCGGAGTGTCAAGCTGATGGGCCGCTTGCTCGACGCGGCGGGCCGGGGCGTGGGGCGGGTACCGCTGGACTTCTGGGCCGCGGTCCCCGTGCCGGAGCACGGGGACCGCAGCGTTCACCGGTCCGGGGGATGAGGGGGGTGAGGTGGAGGGAAGCATCCCCCGGGGCCGGGGTTCTTGGGGCCGCCGGTCGCGGGCCGGGCCGGTTGGACTCCGCGGGCTGGGCCGGACTGGATGGAGTTGGGCTCCCCGGGCCGGGCCGGGTCTGGCCGGGGTCGGGCCGGTTGGACTCCGCTGGCGGGGCTCGGCCGGATTGAGTTGGGCTCGCCGGGCCGGGTCTGGCCTGGCCGGGTTGAGTCGACTCCGCGAGCCGGGCCAAGGCTCCGCTAGTGAGGCTCGGCCGGATTGAGTTGGGCTCCCCAGGCCGGGCCGGCCTGGCCTGGGCCGGCTCGGTGACCGAGGGGCGGCCACCGGCCGGAGCTTCGGGCGGGTACTGCGTGGTTCGGGACGGAAGCCACGTGCTCGGCAACCGAAGTCGCGTGACTGGGGACGGATCTTGCGTGGCTGGAGGCGGATCTCGCGTGATCGGGAAGGCGTCGCGCGTGATTGGAGGGGTATCTCGCGTGATTGAGGAGGCATCACGCGTGGCTGGAGGGGGATCTCGCGTGGTCGGGGTGGGAAGGGTTCCGGCGCGGTGGACGGGGGGTGAGGTGGAGGGAAGCGTCCACCGGGCCGGAACTCGCGGGCGGGAGCGACTCCCGCCTTCTCCTCCTTCGCTGATCCGGCTGGCCGGATCGGTGGTGAGGTATCCCGGCCCGGCGGACATGGGGGGTGAGGTGGAGGGAAGCGTCCACCGGACCGGGGCTCGGGGTGCGGGAGGGAGCTCCCGCGGTTTCTCGGGGTGGAACAACCGGCCCGGTGGACTGGGGGGGGGTGAGGTGGAGGGAAGTGTCCACCGGACCGGGGTTCGGGGTGCGGGACGGGGTCCCGCGGTTTTCGGGGTGGTGCAACCGGCCCGGCGAACCGGGGGGGGGTGAGGTGGAGGGAAAGCGTCCACCGGGCCGGGGATCGGGGAGCGGGTCAGTACCCGCTGGGTGATGTTGCGACCGCCTGCTGCACCGCCGGCCTGCGCGCCGGGTCGGCGCGGCAGCCGTTGGGCTCCAATGCGTACCACGTGCCGCCCGCGCCGTGGCCGGTTGCCGCTCCCGGCCCGTCGTCCGATGCGTGCGTGTACGCCGGCCAGCCTCCTACCGTCAGCTGCGTGGTGCCGTCCTCTCGGCGGATTCGGCCGACCAAACCGGAGTCGATACCGCCCGCGACCGTGATGGGGCCGTCCACCACGACCGGCGGCCACTTCGCGACGCAGGCCGCGTCGCAAGTGGACTTTCCGGAATCCTTGCCGTCCTTGGTGAACAGGTACAACGTCCGGCCGTCCGCGTCCGTGAGGACCCGGCCGAGGCCGTCGACCTCACCCGTCTCGAGGGTCGCCGGGTCGGCTTTGCGGCCCGCCGGGGTGATCGGGGCCCAGTCCGCGCTGACCCGGCGGCCGAGCGCGATGCCCGGGCCGGTGTCCTTCGCGAACCGGTAGACCGGCCAGCCGTCGACCGTCACCTGCTTGCGGCCGTCCGGCCGGGTGACCTGGCCGACCAGCTCGGCGTCGATCCCGGTGGCCACCGCCGGCGTGTCGGAGATCAGCGGCGGCCACGTCGTCGCGCACGGGCCGGCGCACGTCGCCCGGGGCGGGCCGGCCGAGTCCTTCGCGTACCGGTAGAGCGTGTGCCCTTCGGCATCGGCCAGTACCGTACCCAGCCCGTCCACAGTGGACGAAATCAGCTGGGCCGCGGCGCCGGCCGGGACCGTGCTCGCCGGCTGCTGCTGCGCCCCGAGCACCACCGGCTGGACGGCTCCGGACGTGGCGTACGGGTTGGTCCCGCAGGCCGCGACCAGCGCGAGTCCGGCGACGGCGATCGGTGCGGCAACAGCCGGGCGAGCACGGTTCATCGGAAGTTCTCCTTCCCTCTCCAGAAGGGTGTTATTCGGCGCAGACCTTGCCGGAGTTGATGCAGTTGACCAGGCGGCCCATGATCTGCTTGCTCATCACGTTCGCGAAGTCGTCGTGGTCGGACCGCGGGTTGTGCTCTTCCTGCGCGAAAGCGTCCACTTTGTACTGCTTGTTCTGCTGGACGTCCTGCGGCACGTCGTACACCAGGGTCACCTGCAGCTGGGGCACGTTCTTGAAGCCCTGCGGGCACTTGCCCTGCTGGTCGGCGAACACGATGTGGCTGCGGTGGTCCGCGCTGTCGGTGTTCTTGCCGTCCCAGCAGTTCGGGAAGGCGTGGATCCGCTCGACCTTGCTGCCCTGCGGGCAGATCGGGTACTTGTCGGTCAGCCGGTCCTCGAACCCGGTGCAGGTCCAGCTGGGCCGCGCGTTCTTCGGGCCGTTGGTGCTCTGCTTGGCGTCACCGTAGAGGATCTTCAGGCCGAGCGGCATCGCGACGACGTTCTGCGCGCCCCCGCCGATGAACTTCAGCGTCGCGGACTCCGGCTCGATGATCTCGCCGTCGTTGTCGCCGACCTCTTCGTTCGCGCCCTGCGGACCGCCGAGCTCCTCCTGCTGCTGCCCCTGGTCCTTGTTCTGGTCCTGCTGGTTCTGGTTCTGCTGCTGGTTCTTGTTCTGCTGGTTCTTGTTCTGCTGCTGCTGGCCGTTCCGGTCCTGCTGGTCGTTGTTCTGGTCCTGCTGCTGGTCGTTCTGCTGCTGGTTGTTCTGCTGCCGACGCTGCTGCCGGTCCTGCTGCTGCTGACCGTCGTTCTGGTCACCCTGCTGCTGGGCGCTCAGCCCGGTCCGCCCGCCGCCCTGACCGCGGCGCTCGCGCTGGTTCTGGTCCTGCGCGTCCTTGGCGTCCTGCCCGCTCTTGTCCTGCTGGACGTCGCCCGTCTTGCCCTGCTGCTGTTGCTTGGCCTTCTCGTTCTTGCCCTTGTTGGTCGCTTCGTCTTCGCGGTCGACGCGGATGACCGGCCAGAAGTACGCCGACTGGTCACCGTTCTTGCAGGTGGTGTCGCCGGCGAGCAGGCTCTTGAGGCTCGAATCGGCGTCCGTCGTCACGTTGCCGACGTAGTCGTGCAGGTGCTGGGCGCCGTTCTTGATCCCGGGCTGCGCGATGAAGTTGTCCGGGTTGTGGTGCGACCCGTCCGCGTTCGTTCCACAGTCGACGGTGAAGGAACCCTTGGCACCCTTCTGCTTCAAGGCCGCGTTCACGTTGCTGCCGGCGGGAACCTTGGTGATGTCGATGAAGAACGACGGGTCCGCCGGGTCCGCGCTGGCTTCGCCCGTGCGGCCCGTGCTGACCGCGACGGCGAGTGCGCCGACGGCGATCGCCAAGCCGATCGCACCCATCGCGATCTTGGTTCGGCGGGCAACGCGGTGCTTGCCCGTCACGGGGGACCGAGAATTCCGGGCCATAGACTAGTTCACCTCGTTCGTTTTTCCGGGCGCGCGCCGGTGAGCGCGGCAGCCCGGGCAAGAACTACCGTTGATTGAGCTCGAGATCGCACGGAACCCGGGTGGGGATGCTTGCGGTTCCGGCTGTCGGGATGCATCGGGGGATGCATTGGGGGATACGGACCTGGGCGGCACGAGGTTCAAAAGCGACCGGTCCGTTATCTGTTCGTTATCTACGAGAACGCAACCGGGCAGCATTTACCCAGGTCATGGGGTTTCACCGAAAGAAAGAAATTCAGCGCTGGACGACGACGAGGACGGTGCCGTCTTCGCCGCGCACCTCGAACCGGCTGATCTGGTCCATCGCCAGGGAGACCGAACCCTGCAACCGCAGCGGTTCGGGCGAGCCGGGGATGCCGAACCCCTTGGGCGGCACCGACCAGCTGGAGACGACGCGCTCGGTCCCGGTGGCCGGGACGGCGACCAGCTGGCACTTCACCGGCCCGACGATGCCGCGCAGCTCCAGCTCGACGCGGCTGCCCCACTCCACCGGCGAAACGGTGACCAGGGCACTGACGGCGGACCCGCCGCTGCCGCGGCCGTAGGTCTGGCCGCCGCCGGGCTGCCCCTCGGCGCCCCCGGGCGGGGCGGTGGACGTCGCCGGGACGCTCGTCGCCGGCGGGGGCTGCTTGTTGCTCGGAGCGGCGAGGGAAGCGGGCGGCACGGCGTCGGCCGGCCGGACCGCGAGGGTCACCAGCGGGCCGGCGATCACGGCCGCCGCGGCCGCGGCGCCGGCGAGGATGCCGATCCGGCGACGGCGGCGGCGCTTGACGGCGGCCTCTTCCATGAGGCCACGCAGCACCCGGGGGCCCGGCGACAGGGTGCGCGGGCTCGGCGCGGGCATCGGGGGCTCGGGCCAGCTGCGCTTCACCAGGTCGAGGACGTCCGGCAGCTGGTAGAGCTCGATCAGGTCGAGCTGGCAGTGCGGGCAGTTCATCAGGTGGGCTTCGAACTGGGTGTTCTCGGCCTCGCTGAGGACGCCGAGCACGTAGGCGGCGACGTCGGTGTGCGGTGACCCGGCCACGCTCAGTTCACCCCCGCTCGCGCAAGGCCCGGCGCAGCGCGCGGACGGCGTGGTGGATGCGGGACTTCACGGTGCCCGGGGGCACGCCGAGGGTGGCCGCGACCTCGTTCACGGTCCGATCGCGCAGGTAGGTCTGCTGGATGGCCTCCCGCTGCTCGGGCGAAAGACCCTGCAGCGCCTCGTAGACGATCATCGCGGCGAGCGTCCGGTCCGATTCGTCGGACACCGCGATCGCGTCGGATTCGATCTCCTCGAGCTCCTGGGGCCGGACACTGCGGCTGCGCCAGCCGTCGATGACGATCCGCCGGGCCACCGTGAACAACCAGGCACGCAGCATCTCGGGCTGGCGGTCGAGCTTGTCGGCGTTCCGCCACGCCTTGATCAGGGTCTCCTGCACGACGTCCTCGGCCCACTGCCGGTCGTGGCCGGTCAGCCGCAGTGCGAACGCCATGAGGGACCCGCCGAACTCCTGGTAGAGCGCCTTCGCCAGATCATCGGAACCGTCGCCGGACTCGACGACGGCCTCCTGATCTCCGATGGATCTGAGCGCTCGGGTGTGCCGTCCCACGCGGGACATCCTGGTGGGCCGGACGGCCTACGTCCAGTACTTCGTGCCCGCGAACCAGGGGCAAAACTTTTTTGAACCGTTTCCGGACCGTGTCCGTATCCCCTACCGAAGACCCCGACCAGGCGTTGTCCCCCGCAACGCTCCGCATCCACTCCGGACCGAATGTCCACTGTGGATCTTTCGCGCCCTTTTCCGTTGCACTACCGGCAACAGCGCGTAGTCATGCCCCACGGAGGAGCAGTGATCCGCATTCCCCGCCCGGTGGTCCCCGCCGCCGTGTGCCTCACCGCACTCGCCTTGCTCACTGCCTGTACCGCCGGCGCGGCCACCACCTCGGGTGGCGGTTACGCAGCCGGCGGCGCCGCCGGGATGCAGATGCCCGGCATGCAGCAGGGGCAGGTCGTCCTGCCGATGCCGCAGGGCATCACCGCCGACCCGAACAACCCCGCGAAGAGCCAGCTCAGGGCGGCGAAGACGTTCGACCTGGGGCTCCTGCTCGTCGACGGGACCGGGTACACCATCTACCGGTACGACCGGGACACCCCCAACCCCTCGCGGTCGAACTGCACCGACGCGTGCGCGGCCAAGTGGATCCCGGTCAAGCCCGGCAACCTGGCGCCGATCGACGTCGACCAGTCGCTGATCGGGCAGATCACCCGCGACGACGGCAGCACCCAGCAGACCCTCGCCGGCTGGCCGCTGTACCACTTCACCGGCGACCAGGAGCCGGCCGACACCTCCGGCCAGGGCGCCGACCAGGCGTGGTACCCGATCGCGCCGGACGGCAAGAAGATCACCCTCACCCAGGACGAGTGGAGGCAAAATGCGTTCGGCGTCTGAGCTCGCCGGGTTCGGCTGCGAACCCTCGTCGGTCCTCGATCGCTCCCGGCCGCTGGTCCGGATCCTCTTCGTCGTGGCCCTGGTGCTGGCGCTGCTGGCCCCGGGTTCGACCTCCCTCGCCCAGACCACCGCGATCTCCGACACCGACGCCGTGCTGCTGACCAAGGTCCGCCAGGCCGGTCTGTGGGAGATGCCGTCGGGCATGATGGCGATGGAGAAGGGCGGCCCGATCGTCCAGAAGGTCGGCTTCGCGATCATGATGGACCACGGCCGCCTCGACGTGGCGACCCGCGCCCTCTCGCAGAAGCTGAACTCGCCGGTCCCCGACCAGCCCTCGGACGAACAGCGCGGCTGGCTCGCCGAAGAGATGGCCGCCTCCCCCGGCCCGGAGTTCGACCGCGTCTTCGCCAACCGGCTGCGCGCGGCGCACGGCGCGGTGTTCAACGTCCTGGCGCAGCTGCGGGCCGGTACCCGCAACGACGACGTGCGGGCCTTCGCGACCGTCGGCAACCAGGCCGTGATGCGGCACATGACGATGCTCGAAAGCACCGGGATGGTCGACTACACCGCGCTGCCCGCCCCGTCGGTCTCCACCACGGCGGCGCCCACCGGGATCCAGCTCGGCCTCGACCCCTCCCAGATCGCCGTGGTGGGAGCCCTGTTCCTGCTGCTCGGCGGTGGCCTGTTCTACGTGCTGCGGCAGGTCAAGAGCAACCGTGGCCGCGGCCGGGCGTCGTCCCGGCCCGCCACCGCGAGAACCGGGGGTAGCCATGGTTGAGACCTGGCACGACGCGACGATCTTCCTCACCCAGCAGTTCCAGCCGAAGACCGACCCGGCCGCCCGCGGCCTGGCCGCTTTCGCCGCCCGGACGTCCTACGGGGCGGCGATGCTGACGCTGACCTGGGGCGTGCTCACCGCGACGGGCTGGATCCGCTCGGTCACCGGCCGGAAGGGCCTGCGCAGCACGCACATGGTGCTGGCCACCGCGACGATCATCTTCGGCCTCGTCCACGCGCTGGGCTTCACCTACCTGACGGTCCAGCCGTACAGCTTCGGCTACATGTTCATCCCGTTCGGCTCCGGGCAGGAAGCGCGCCACATCGCGGGCATCGTCGGCTTCGAGGTCATGTTCGCCATCTTCCTGACGGCGGGCCTGCAGCGCTTCACGTCCTACCGGCGCTGGCTGTGGCTGCACCGCTGCGCCTACCCGGCGGTCGGGCTCATCGCGATCCACTCCTGGTTCGGCGCCATCGCCAACGGCCACCTCTCGGTGACCTGGCTGGGCGGCATCACGCTGCTCGTGCCGGCCGTGACGGTGTCGATGCTGCGGTTCATGCCGGCCCGGACGCTCGAGCGGATCGGCCTCGTGGAAGAGCAGGTGGCCTGACATGCCCTTCCGTCTGCCCGGGAACGGGCCCCGGATCAGCGTCGACAACGACCGGTGCGAGCTCTACGGCATCTGCGCGATGGAGGCGCCGGACGTGTTCGACCTCGGCCAGGACGGCCGCCTGCGCTTCCACACGCGGCTGCTGGACGAAACCACCATGGAACAGGCGAAGATGGCCGCCCGCTGCTGCCCGATGCAGGCGGTCGTGATGAGAGGGGACCTCGATGGCTGACGGCGACCGGATCGTCATCGTCGGTGCGGGCGTCGCCGGGCTGCGTGCCGCGGAACGCCTGCGGGAACAGAAGTTCGACGGCGAGATCGTCCTGATCGGCGACGAGGCCCGGCGCCCCTACCACCGCCCGATGGTGTCCAAGGCGCTGGTGATGGGGACCGAACGGCCCAGCGACGTGGGCCTTTCGCACTACCTGCCGGACCTCGACGTCCACTGGCGCCTCGGCGCGCGGGTCACGCACCTGGACACCACCGAGCGGGTCGTGCACCTGCCCGGCGGCGAATCCCTCTGGTACGACGGCCTGATCGCCGCGACCGGCGTCTACCCGCGGCACCTGCCCGGCGCGCCGCGGCACGACCCGCGGGTGCGGATCCTGCGCACGGTCGAGGATTCGATGGCGGTGCGGCGCTGCCTCAACGCCAGCAAGAAGCCGGCCGTCGTGATCGGCGCCGGCCTGATCGGCAACGAGTTCGCCGCGAGCATGCGGCACATCGGCCGGGACGTCACCCTGATCGGGCACGCGAAGGCGCCGCTGCACCGCTTCGGCGACCGCGTCTCCAGCGGCATCGTCGAGGCGCACCACGAGCACCGCGCGAACCTGGCGATGCGCAGCGAAGTCCGGCACTGGATCAGCACGAAGGACACCGTCGGGCTGCACCTGACGAACAACCAGCTGCTGGTCGCCAGCGTCGTCGTGCTCGCCATCGGCAGCGTCCCGTCGGTGGACTGGATGCGCGGGTCGGGCCTGGACATCAGCGACGGCGTCCTCTGCGACTCGAAGCTGTTCGCCGAGGGCGCGTCCGACGTCGTCATCGCCGGGGACATCGCGCGCTGGCCGAACCTGCGCTTCGACGAGACCCCGCGGCGGGTCGAGCACTGGATCAACGCCGTCGAGTCGGCCCGGCACGCGGCGGACAACCTGCTGATGGGGCACTCCAGCGCCATCCCGTTCACCCCGCTCCCCCGCGCCTGGTCGACGCTGTACGACACGCGGCTGCAGATGTGCGGGATGCCGTCGCTGGCCGAGGACACGGTGTCGCTGGCCGACGGCATCACCGGCTTCGTCCGCGACGGGCAGCTCGTCGGCATCTCCTGCTGGGACAAGCCGCGGGCGATGCTGGACTGGATGGCCGAGCTCAACCGCCGGCTGCCCGCGCCCGACTACGTGCCCGAGCCGGAGCCCGCGCCCGCTGCTCCGGTGGCGGAGGTCCCGACGGTCGAGCCGGCGCTCGCCGCGCTGGCGGCCGACGTGCCGCCGGAGTTCGACAGCGGCTTCGACCACCAGGCCTTCGAGCGCGAGTTCGAAAGCGAGTTCGCCAACGACATCCCGACGACGGCGTTCCCCGCGCAGGCCCTGCCGGCCCCGCCGACCACGGCGTTCGCCGCCCAGCCCGGCGCCGCGTTGCCGACCATGGCCATCCCGATGGGGAGGTAGAGAAGCCGGGGCGGGGCTGCGCGCGGCGGCCACCGTCCCTTGCCGGCCACCACACTCCCTCCGCGGCTGGGTGGTGTGGTGGCCGGCCCCGAACGTCCCCCTGCCCGCCTCGCGTTGGTGAAGGACACGAGCGCCCGGCGGGCCAGGAGAGGGCCATCCCGAGGGAACCCGACGCCCCCGGGGTGGCCTTCTTCCGGCACACCGGGCGGGGGCCCGGGGTCGAGCGCCGCGGCGGGTCACTCCGCCGGGGCGCACGGGCCGTGACGATCGGTCCGGCGGACGGGTATGCCGCCGGAAGGAACGCCACGGTCGTGCAGCACCGGTGCACGGCCGTCCCGGGGGCACGGGAACCCCCGGGACGGCTCCACCGTGTCGACCCCCCAATCACGCGTGTCGACCCCCCAATCACGTGAGTCGACTCTCCAATCACGTGTGTCGACCCTTCAATCACGCGAGATCCGCCCCGAGTCACGCGGGATGCCGTGCGCGAACGGACGACACGCGTACCTGGACGGACGACACACGTACCTGGAGGGACGACACGCGTGATTGGAAGGTCGACACGTGTGACTGGAGGGTCGACACGCGTGATTGGGGGGTCGACACGAAAGCCTCGGCCCGCCTCGTCCGTTATGGCAGGATCCAAGGGTGACCAGCTCCTCGGCCCAGTACCTGCGGGACCTCGCGCTCCTGCGGCGCGTCCGGGACCGGATCGACCGGGAGTACGCGCAGCCGCTCGACGTCGAGGCGCTGGCGCGGGGGGTGAACATGTCGGCCGGGCACCTCAGCCGGCAGTTCCGGCGCGCCTACGGTGAGTCACCGTATTCGTACCTCATGACGCGCCGCATCGAACGGGCGATGGCCCTGCTGCGGAAGGGCGAGCTGAGCGTCACGGAAGTGTGCTTCACCGTCGGCTTCTCGTCGCTCGGGACCTTCAGCACCCGGTTCGCCGAGCTGGTCGGGATGCCTCCGAGCGTCTACCGCGAGGAGCAGGCCGAGGCCACCGTCGGGATGCCGCCGTGCGTCGCCAAACAGGTCACCAGACCGATCAGGAATCGAGAAGCGCGGCCGTCGGCGGCCACCTAGGGTGACGACCATGGACGTCACCATTCACTCGAGCTTCCTGCCGCACACCGACCCGGAAGCCTCGCTCGCCTTCTACCGCGACCTCCTCGGTTTCGAGGTCCGCCAAAACGTCAAGTACGGCGACATGCAGTGGATCACCGTCGGCCCGCCGAACCAGCCCGACACCGCGATCGTCCTGACGCCGGTGGCCGCGACGCCCGGCCTGACCGACGACGAGCGCCGCGTGATCAACGAGATGATGGCCAAGGGCACCTACGCCGGCGCCAACCTCGCCACCAAGGACCTCGACGCGCTGTTCGCCAAGCTCGAGGCCGGCGGCGCCGAGGTCGTCCAGGAGCCGGTCGACCAGCCCTACGGCATCCGCGACTGCTCCTTCCGCGACCCGGCCGGCAACCTCCTGCGCATCCAGGAACTGCGCTGACCACGACGGCGCTCGGCTACCGCGAGGTACTGCGCGACCGGCGGATCGCCGGGCTCCTGCTGGGCGACCTGCTCGCCAACATCGGCACCGGCATGCTCCTGGTGGCCATGCCCGTGCAGACGCTCTCCCTGCACGGCGACGTCCCGAAAGCGATCGCCATCGGCGTCGTGGAGGCCGCGCCGTTCGTCCTGTCCACCGTGCTGGCCCTGGCCATCGGCCTCGGCCGGGTCCGCCTCCGGCCGCGCACGCTGCTCGTCGCCGACTGCGTGCTGCGGTCGGCCACCTTCGCCGTCCTCGGCGTCCTGGCCGTCTCCGGCCGGCTCACCCTGCCGGTGCTGGCCGCCGGCCTGCTCTTCGGCGCCACCTTCCGGCTGGCCGGGTCGAGCAGCCGCCGCCTGCTGGCGACGTCGGCCGCGGGCGAGGCCGGCCGGTTCTCGGTCAACGGCCTGCTCGGCCTGAACACGACGTTCGCGCTCTACATCGCCGGGCCGGTGCTCGGCGGGGTCCTCGTGGCCACCGCCGGTGCGGGATACGCGCTCTTCGTCGACGCCGCCGGAGCGCTGATCCTGCTGGCCTGCGTCCCCCGCGAGGCCGGCGACCGGGACGCGCTGCGCGACGAGGGCACCCACGAGTCGGGCTGGCGGATCCTGCGCCGCCGTCCGGTCGCCGCGCGGCTGCTGGTGGTCGAGTTCTTCTTCAACTTCCTGTACATGCCGGTCGAAGTGGCGCTCCCGCTGTACGTGAGCGGGACGCTGCACGCCGGCGCGTCCGGCCTGGGGGTGCTGTGGGGTGCGCTCGGGGTCGGCGCGTTCGCCGGCGCCGCGCTCGTCAGCCGGCTGCGGAACCTGCCGCAGCGGCCGCTGCTCGTCGCGATCATCGGGCTGTGGGCGCTGTGCCCGATCGCGCTCGCCGTCACCGGCGACCTCACCGTGGCCCTGCTCGTCTTCGCCCTCGGCGGCCTGGTGTACGCGCCGTTCACGCCGGTCGCGTACAGCTTCCTGCAGTCCGGGCTCGCCCCCGGGGAACAGCAGCAGGTCGTCACGCTCTGGACGACGGGCGCCACGGTGGCCGCCCCGCTCGGGCTCGCCCTGGGCGGGCCCCTGATCGAACTGACCGGCAGCACGGGCGGGCTCGTGCTCTCCGGCGTGCTGACCCTCCTGCTGCTCCCGATCGCGGCCCGGGCGGTGCTCGGGCGCGTCCACGAAGGGAACCCGACATGTGCCTCGGCCTGAAAGCCGCCGCCGAGAACCACCTGCGTGAGCTGACGCTGTTGCGCCGCGTCCGCGACCGCATCGACACCGGATTCGCGCGGCCGCTGGACCTCGAAGCACTCGCGCGCATCGTGGGCCTGCCCGTCGCGTTGTTCGTCCGCCGTTTCCAGGACGCCTACGGCCTTTCCCCGCACGATTACCGGCGGGCCGCCGAAGCGATCAGGAATCGAGAAGCCCGGGCAGCACGCCCGAAAGTAGCGTGATTCCCATGAACCTCACCATTCACCAGACCTTCCTCCCCCACCACGACCACGAAGCTTCGCTGGCCTTTTACCGCGACACCCTCGGTTTCGAAGTGCGCAACGACGTCGATTACGGCGGCCAGCACTGGCTCACGATCGGCCTGCCCGGCCAGCCCGACACCTCGCTCGTGCTGCAGCCGACGGGCGCCTCCTACGCGGACCTGACCGAAGAAGAACGCCGGACCATCACGGAACTGATGGCCAAGGGCAGCTTCGCCGCGGTCAACCTGGCCACCGACGACCTGGACGGCACCTTCGAGCGGGTGCAGGCCGGTGACGCCGAGGTCGTCCAGGAACCGACCGACCAGCCCTGGGGCATCCGGGACTGCTCCTTCCGCGACCCCGCCGGAAACCTCGTCCGCATCCAACAAGCACGCTGACCGAACGAACGCTGGAGAGCCCCGATGAGCACGAGGAAGAACGCACCGCACGTGGCCGACAGCCACGACCTGATCCGCGTCCACGGCGCGCGCGTGAACAACCTCAAGGACGTCAGTGTCGAGCTGCCGAAGCGGCGGCTGACGGTGTTCACCGGGGTCTCCGGCTCCGGCAAGAGCTCCCTGGTGTTCAGCACGATCGCCGCCGAGTCGCAGCGGCTGATCAACGAGACCTACAGCACCTTCGTGCAGGGGTTCATGCCGACGCTGGCCAGACCCGACGTCGACGTGCTCGACGGGATCACCACCGCGATCATCGTCGACCAGGAGCGGATGGGCGCCAACCCGCACTCCACCGTCGGCACCGCCACCGACGCGAACGCGATGCTGCGCATCCTGTTCAGCCGGCTCGGGACGCCGCACATCGGGTCACCGCAGGCGTTTTCGTTCAACGTCGCCTCGATCAGCGGCGCCGGCGCGGTCACCATCGAAAAGGGCGGCCGGCAGATCAAGGAGCGGCGCAGCTTCAGCATCACCGGCGGCATGTGCCCGCGCTGCGAGGGCCGCGGCAAGGTCAACGACATCGACCTCACCGCCCTGTTCGACGAAAACAAGTCGCTCAACGAGGGCGCGATCACCATCCCGGGCTACAGCATGGAGGGCTGGTACGGCCGCATCTTCCGCGGCTCCGGCTTCTTCGACCCGGACAAGCCGATCAAGAAGTACACCAAGAAGCAGTTCGACGACCTGGTGTACAAGGAGCCGACGAAGATCAAGGTCGAGGGCATCAACCTGACCTACTCGGGGCTGGTGCCGGCGATCCAGAAGTCCTTCCTGTCCAAGGACGTCGACGCGATGCAGCCGCACATCCGCGCGTTCGTCGAGCGGGCCGTGACGTTCCAGACCTGCCCGGACTGCGACGGCACCCGGCTTTCGGCGGAGGCGCGCTCCTCGAAGATCGACGGGCTCAGCATCGCCGACGTGTGCGCGATGCAGATCAGCGATCTCGCCGCGTGGGTCGGGAAGCTGTCCGAGCCGTCGGTGGCGCCGCTGCTTGACGCGCTGAAGCACACGCTCGACTCGTTCGTCGAGATCGGCCTCGGCTACCTCTCGCTGGACCGTCCATCCGGGACACTGTCGGGCGGGGAAGCCCAGCGCACCAAGATGATCCGCCACCTCGGGTCGTCGCTGACCGACGTCACCTACGTCTTCGACGAGCCGACGATCGGCCTGCACCCGCACGACATCCGGCGCATGAACGACCTGCTGCTGCAGCTGCGTGACAAGGGCAACACGGTGCTGGTCGTCGAGCACAAGCCGGAGGCGATCGCGATCGCCGACCACGTCGTCGACCTCGGCCCGCGCGCCGGCACCGAAGGCGGCGAGATCGTCTTCGAGGGCACTGTGGACGGTCTGCGCAAGAGCGGGACGCTGACCGGGCGGCACCTCGACGACCGGGCGTCGCTGAAGTCGTCGGTGCGTTCGCCGTCGGGTGTCCTGGAGGTGCGCGGCGCGTCGACGCACAACCTGCAGGACGTCGACGTCGACATCCCGCTCGGCGTGCTGGTGGTGGTGACCGGGGTGGCGGGCTCGGGCAAGAGCTCGCTGATCCACGGCTCGGTGTCCGGCGGCGAGGGCGTGGTGACGGTCGACCAGACGGGCATCCGCGGCTCGCGCCGGAGCAACCCGGCGACGTACACGGGCCTGCTGGAGCCGATCCGCAAGGCGTTCGCCAAGGCCAACGGCGTCAAGCCGGCGTTGTTCAGCGCGAACTCCGAAGGCGCGTGCCCGAACTGCAACGGCGCGGGCGTGGTCTACACGGACCTGGGGATCATGGCGAGCACGGCGACGCCCTGCGAGGTGTGCGAGGGCAAGCGGTTCAACGCCGACGTGCTGGAGTACACCTTCGGCGGCCGCGACATCAGCGAGGTCCTCGGCATGTCGGTGGCTTCGGCGTTGGATTTCTTCGCCTCCGGCGACGCCGCCCTGCCGGCGGCGCACAAGATCCTCACGCACCTGTCCGACGTCGGCCTCGGCTACCTGACGCTGGGCCAGCCCCTGACGACGCTGTCCGGCGGCGAGCGCCAGCGCATCAAGCTGGCGACGCACATGGCGGAGCAGGGCGGGGTGTACATCCTCGACGAGCCGACGGCGGGCTTGCACCTGGCGGACGTCGAGCAGCTGCTGGGCCTGCTGGACCGCCTGGTGGACGCGGGCAAGTCGGTGATCGTCATCGAGCACCACCAGGCGGTGATGGCCCACGCGGACTGGCTGATCGACCTCGGCCCCGGAGCGGGTCACGACGGCGGGAAGGTCGTGTTCGAGGGGACGCCGGCGCAGCTGGTGAAGGCGCGGAAGAAGACGCTGACGGGGAAGCACCTGGCCGAGTACGTCGCTTCCTGACCCGAGCGCCTACCGGCTCGGGCGGTAGGGCTGGCCCCCCGAAACCGTCTGGGGCGAGCCGGATTCCGAAATCGGGCGCCGGTGCGAAGACTCGGGTGGGTGACCACCACAGAGAACAGCGTCGGCAGCGACTTCGCCCGGCTGAGCCACCGCATCTCCGCCGCCGGGCTGATGGCACGGCGGCCCGGCTACTACACCGCCCGGATCGCGCTCGTCGCCGGGTTGTTCGCCGCCGGGTGGGTGGCCTTCGCGCTGCTCGGGAACTCCTGGTGGCAGCTCGGCGTCGCGGCCTTCCTGGCCGTCATGTTCGGGCAGGTCGCCCTGCTCTCGCACGATCTCGCGCACAAGCAGGTGTTCCGGCGACGGCGGCCCACCGAAATCGCCGGGATGCTCGCCGGGAACCTCGGGATCGGGATGAGCTACGGCTGGTGGATGGACAAGCACACCCGCCACCACGCCAACCCGAACCACGAGGAGCTCGACCCCGACGTCGATCCGGACATCCTCGTCTGGTCGAAGGACCAGGCGCGCGCTAGCCGCGGGGTGCCGCGGTTCATCGGGCGGTACCAGGCCTTCCTGTTCTTCCCATTGCTCACGCTCGAAGGCCTCAACCTGCACTGGTCGGGGATCCGCGCGGTCGGCAAGCCGGGCCTGCGCCACCGCAAAGTCGAAGCCGCGTTGCTCGCCGCGCACTTCGTCCTCTACTTCAGCGCGCTGTTCACCGTGCTCAGCCCCGGCATGGCGGTGCTGTTCTTCGCCGTCCACCAGGGACTGTGGGGTGTCTACATGGGATCGATCTTCGCGCCGAACCACAAGGGCATGCCGACGCTGACCGGGCGCACCGAACTCGACTTCCTCCGCAAGCAGGTGCTGACCTCGCGCAACGTCCGCGGCGGGCTCGTCACCGACGTCGCCCTCGGCGGGCTCAACTACCAGATCGAGCACCACCTGTTCCCGAGCATGCCGTCACCGCACCTGCGGCGGGCGCAGCCGATCGTCCAGGCCTACTGCGCCGAGCTCGGCGTTCCCTACCTGCAGACGAGCCTGGTCGACTCCTACCGGCAGGCCCTCACCCACCTGCATGAAGCTGGGGCCCCTCTCAGGAACCGTTCGTAGACTCGATCCCATGAGGAAGACGATCGCTGCGCTGCGCGACTTACCCGCGGCGTTCGGTGCCAAAGCCACCGGTGCCCGGGCCGAGCGGGTCCGCTCCTCGCCGCAGTTCGACGGCAAGGTGTTCCGCAACGCGGCGCCGCGGCACCCGATGACAGCGGCGTCGATGCGGGCCATCTTCCGCGAGATGTTCTTCGGCGAGGACCGTGAGCTGCGCAAACCGGCCGGCGCGGTCCCGCTGGTGACGGCCGGGCCGGTCGAGTCGGCGAGCGGGCTGCACCTGACCTGGTACGGCCACGCCTCGACGCTGGTCGAGCTCGACGGCGCCCGCGTGCTGCTCGACCCGGTGTGGAGCGACCGCGTCTCCCCCGCCGCGTTCGCCGGCCCGAGGCGGCTGCACGAGCCGCCGGTTCCGCTGTCCGGACTCGGCCGGATCGACGCCGTCGTCATCTCGCACGACCACTACGACCACCTCGACCTGGCGACGGTCCGCGCGCTGGTGACGTCGTCCGAAGCGCCGTTCCTCGTCCCGCTCGGCGTGGGCGCGCACCTCGAGCGCTGGCACGTGCCGGCTGCGCGCATCATCGAGCTCGACTGGCACGAAGAGGCGACGGTGGCGGGCGTCCGCTTCATCGCGACGCCGGCCCAGCACTTCTCCGGCCGCGGCATCACGAACGACGACACGCTGTGGACGTCGTGGGCGCTGCTGGGCCCGGCGCACCGGGTGTTCTACAGCGGCGACACGGGCTACTTCGACGGCTTCGCGGCGATCGGCGCGGAACACGGCCCGTTCGACGCGGCCCTGATCCAGGTCGGCGCGTACGCCCCGCAGTGGCCGGACATCCACATGACCCCGGAGGAAGGCGTGGCGGCGGGCCTCGACGTCCGGGCGAAGCTGCTGGTCCCGGTGCACTGGGCGACGTTCCAGCTGGCGATGCACCCGTGGGGCGAGCCGGCCGACCGCGTGTGGAGCGAGGCCAAGGAGGCCGACCTCCCGCTGGCCATCCCCCGCCCGGGCGAGCGCATCGACGCGGCAGCACCCCCAGCGGTCGACGGCTGGTGGCAGGCGCTGTGATCCGGCAGCCGACACGCGTGATCAGAGGGTCGACACGCGTGATTGGAGGGTCGACACGGCTCGGACCTGGCGTGTCGACCCGTCAATCACGTGTGTCGGCGCGGGGATCACGCGTGCCGGCTGTTGGCGCACGTCGGTGGGGCCGGAAGGGCGGGTGAAGCTCAAGCTGGATCTGCACGACATCTACAACCGCGGCGGTGAGATCGACCGGGCGCTCAAGGCGATCATCGACGAGGCCGTGGCCAAGAAGGCGCCGCTCGTCGAGATCATCCCCGGGAAGGGCTCGGGTCAGCTGAAGAAGCACGTCCTGCGGTTCCTCGAGCGCAAGGACGTCAAGGCGCTCTACCACCGGGTCGAGAAGGACAAGGACAACTTCGGCAGGGTGTTCGTGCACTTCCGCTGGAAGTGAGTCAGAACCGGCTGTCGTGGCGGGCCTGCGACCACGCCCGGTCCCACGCCGCCGCGTGGACGCGGGTCAGGACGAACCGGGCGGTCGCGTACAAACCCACCAAGGCCCCGGTGATCGCCGCCCACAGCAGGAGGGCCGCGAACACGCCGTCGGCCGCCGAGGTCGACGCCGACAGGGGCTCGGCCGCCAGCTCGCCGCGCTGGTCCAGCCAGATCGCGACGCGGGTGCCCGCCGGGCTGCCCGGGTCGGCGAGGACCTCGCCGGTGTGGCGGGTGCCGCGGGCGTCGAACCAGGCCGCCGGGACCGACGTCTGCGCGGCCGGGGCGCCGGCGCCGTCGGTGCTGTACGGCTGGTTGGACGCCGCCGCGAGCGAAACCGCCGTTGCGGGGTGGCGCGTGGTGCGTTCCTCCGCGGCGCGAGCGTTCTGCGCCGCGTAGGTCTCGGACCCGAACGCCGCCGCGAACGGGATCGCCAGCAGCGCGCCGGCCACGGCCAGGAGCAGCAGGAGGGCTTCGACGCGGTCGCCCGCCCGGGCCAGGGGGTTGCGACCGGGGCGTACCCGGCGCCCGAACCGGGCGATCCGTCCGCTGGGCCCACGCATGCGCGACTCACTCCTCCCGGGAAGGTGTCTTCTCGGTAACAGTGTGCGCGCCAGGCTCGCTTTTCTCTCGTGAATGGGATGCGGCCCACCTGTGAATCCGTGCACAACCACCCGGTCGCGCCCGCCGGTCACAGCCAGTCGTCGGGGCGGGGCCAGGGCAGCATGGCCGCGAGCGCGTCCCGGGCCGGCTCGGTGACCGCGTACCGGCCGCGGTGGAACAGCAGCGGGCGGGCGTCCGACGCCGCGCCCAGTGCCGTCACCCGGCCGATCACGACGTAGTGGTCACCGGCCTCGTGCACGGCTTCCAGGGCGCAGTCGATCCAGGTCAGCGCGCCGTCGAGCAGCGGGGCCCCCGACGGCGCCGGTGTCCACGGGAACCGGGCGAACTTGTCCTCGCCGCGGGCGCCGAACACCGCGCTGACCTCCTGCTGGTCCTCGGCCAGCACGTTGACCGCGAACCGGCCCGCCGCCGCCAGCACCGGCCACGTCCGCGACGTCCGGGCCGGGCAGAACAGCACCAGCGGCGGGTCCAGCGACAGCGCCGCGAACGACTGGCAGGCGAACCCGGCCAGGGTGTCGCCGTCACGGCCGGTGACGACCGTGACGCCCGTGCAGAAGTGCCCGAGCACGCTGCGGAACTCGGTCTGGTCGACCGCCACGGACGTCATGCGCCCGGGGGCCGCGCGCCGACCGAGAAGTCGTGACCCCACAGCGACACCGCGGTGCTCTCGCGGGCGATCCAGTTGTCGTCGTCGACCTGACGGCCTTCGCAGCCGAACTCGACGTCGAAGCCGCCGGGCGTCTTCATGTAGAACGACAGCATCAGGTCGTTGACGTGCCGGCCGAGGGTGGCCGACATCGGCACCTTGCGCCGGATCGCGCGGTCGAGGCACAGGCCGACGTCGTCGGTGTTCTCCACCTCGACCATCAGGTGCACGATCCCGGACGGCGTCGGCATCGGCAGGAACGCCAGGCTGTGGTGACGCGGGTTGCAGCCGAAGAACCGCAGCCACGCGGGCGGCCCGTCGGCGGGCCGGCCGACCAGCTGCGGCGGCAGGCGCATCGAATCGCGCAGCCGGAAACCGAGGACGTCCCGGTAGAACCGCAGCGACGCCTCGTCGTCCTTTGTGGACAGGACGACGTGGCCGAGGCCCTGCTCGCCGGTGACGAACTTGTGGCCGTACGGGCTCACCACGCGCCGGTGCTGCAGCGCGACGCCGTGGAACACCTCCTGGGTGTTGCCGGACGGGTCGTCGAAGCTGATCAGCTCGTCGACGCGGCGGTCGGCCAGCTCGTCGGGCGTGCCCTCCTTGTACGGCACCGACGCACTGTCCAACCGGGACCGCAGCTCGGCCAGCTCGGCCGCGTGCGCGACCTCCCAGCCGGTGACGGCCAGCCGGTCCGCGGAACCCGGCGAAATCACCAGCCGCGCGGGGAAGTCGTCCATGCGCAGGTAGAGCGCGTCCGGGTCGGTGCCGCTGCCTTCGACCATGCCGAGCACCTTGAGGCCGTACTCGCGCCAGGCCGCCATGTCGGTGGCCTCGATGCGGAGGTAGCCCAGTGACCGGATGCCCATCAGGAACTCCCGAGGAAGTCGAGGGCCAGCCGGTTGAACTCGTCGAACTTCTCCAGCTGGGCCCAGTGCCCGCAGCCGCCGAACACGTGCAGCTGCGCGCGCGGGATGGTTTTCAGAGCGACCAAGGCGCCGTCGAGCGGGTTGACGCGGTCCTCGCGCCCCCAGATCAGGAGTACGCGCTGGCGCAGGCGGTGGGCTTCGCGCCAGAGCATCCCTTCTTCGTAGGTTTCGGGGTGCGCGAACGACTTGCCCATCGCCCGCATCGCGGCGAGCGACTCGGGCGTGTTCGCCGCGGCGAACCGTTCGTCGATCAGCTCGTCGGTGACCAGCGCCTGGTCGTGGACCATGATCCGCAGGAACGCTTCCATGCGTTCGCGGCTGGGGTGCGCACCGAACTTGCCGAGGTTCTTGACCCCTTCGGTCGGGTCGGGCGCGAACAGGTTGACGCTCAGCCCGCCCGGCCCCATCAGCACCAGCCGCCCGGCGCGCTTCCCGTGGTTCAGCGCGAACCGGACCGCCGCTCCCCCGCCGAGGGAGTTGCCGACGAAGTGGGCGCGCTCGATGCCGAGCGCGTCCATCAGGCCGAGGACGGCGTCCGCGCTGTGCCGGAAGTACTGCGGGTGCTCGGTCGGCTTGTCCGAGCGCCCGAAGCCGGGCTGGTCGACGGCGATCGTCCGGTAGTGCTTGGCGAACTCCGGCAGGTTGCGCCCGAAGTTGCTCCACGCCGACGCGCCGGGCCCGCCGCCGTGCAGCAGGATCACCGTCTCGGCGTGCTCGGCGCCGGCCTCGTGGTAGTGCAGCTTGAGCGAGCCGGCCTGGACGTACTTGCCTTCGGGTGCGGCCATCAGTACATCGCGTTCTCGACGGGGAGCCCGAAAGCGCCGGTGCCGTACATGACGTACGCGCGCTCGGCGTCGTTCGCCGCGTGGACGCGGCCGGCGTGCGCGTCGCGCCAGAAGCGCTGGATCGGCGTTCCCCGCTGGATCGCGCGGCCGCCGGAGTTCTCGAAGAGCCGGTCGATCGCCGCGATCGCGCGTTCGGTGCCGCGCACCTGGTCGCGCCGGACGCGCAGCCGCAGGTCCGCGGGCAGCCGTTCCTCGCGCTTGGCGAGCTCGTACAGCTCCTCGATGTTGCGGGTCAGCTGCAGCCAGGCGGCGTCGATCTCGCTGGCCGCCTCGGCGATCCGCACCTTGGCGAACGGGTCCTCTTTGGACTGCTCGCCGGCGTAGGCGGCCCGGACGCGCTTGCGCTGGTGCTCGACGTGCGCGTCGTAGGCACCCTGGGCCATGCCGATGATCGGCGCGGTGATCGTGGTCGGGTGCACCGAACCGTACGGGAGCCGGTACAGCGGGCCGGGGTTGACGGCTTGGCCCGGCACCTTGCACTTCGACGTCGCGATGAAGCTCAGCGCCCGGTGCTGCGGGATGAAGACGTCCTCGACGACGATGTCGTTCGAGCCGGTGCCGCGCAGGCCGATCGTGTCCCAGACGTCCACAATGGAGTAGTCGGCGATGGGCAGCAGGTAGGTGCAGAAGTCGACCGGCTTGCCGTCCTTGAACGCGGGTCCCCCGAGCAGCACCCACGTGCAGTGGTCGGACCCGGAGGAGAAGCTCCACCGGCCCGTGAGCCGGTAACCGCCGTCGACGACCTCGGCCTTGCCCATCGGCGCGTACGACGAGGAGATCCGCACGTCCTGGTCCTCGCCCCAGACCTCCTGCTGCGCCTGGGCGTCGAACAGGGCCACGTGCCACGGGTGGACGCCGAGGATGGAGGCGACCCAGCCGGTGGACCCGCACGCGCTCGCGATCAGCTTGACCGCGGTGTAGAAGCTCACCGGGTCGGCTTCGAAGCCCCCGTGGAGCTTCGGCTGCAGCAGCTTGAAGAACCCGGTCTCCTGCAGGGCTTTGACGGACTCCTCGGGGACGCGGCGCGCGTCCTCGGTGTCCTGGGCCCGTTCCCGCAGGACCGGCAGGAGGTCCCGGACCCCGGCGATCACCTGCTCGCTCATGCGCAGTTCCTCTCTGGTCTTCACTGCCCCAAGACTAGAACACGTTCTCGTTTTTGTCGAGAACGCCCTGCGCCAGCGCACTGTTGATCCCCGCTCTGCGGCCGGAAAACACGCAGTCGGCCAGGGACAGGCCGCTCACGTAGGACCTGGAACAGATTCCCACGGCGGTGCGCCCGGCGGCGTACAGCCCTGGGATCGGCGCCCCCGCCGTGTTCCGCACCGCGCCGGTGTCCTCGTCGACGACGAGGCCGCCGAGGGTGAGCATCGGCGTCGGGTACCCGAGGTTGGGCCGCACCGAGATGTCGATCAGCGAGTACGGCGGGTTGTCCAGGCGGCGCACGAACTCGGTCGGCTTGCCCACCGGATCGCGGTCGCCGTGGTAGCCCTCGACGCTCGCGCGCAGCCCCTGCGGGTCGACGCCGGCCCGGCGCGCCACCTCCTCGACCGTCTCCCCCACGACCCGGCCGCGGCGCAGCAGGTACCGCAGCTGGAGCCATTGGAACCACTGGCTCTGCTTGCGGCCGTCCCGGCGCGCCTCGGCCACGATCGGCGCGTCGACGAGGAGCCAGCCCTTGCTCTCGTGGTGCTCGATGAGCTTCTCGCCGACCGCGGCGCCGTAGCGGGACTCGTCGATGACCCGCCGGCCCGCGGCGTCGACGATGATCCCGCCGAGGAACGCGCTCGGCGGGGTGACGAACCGCCACGCGGAGATCCGGCCCAGCTCACCGGTGGCGCCTCCGGCCTCGACCCCCATCCGGATGCCCGAGCCGTTGTCGGCGGAGGTGCCCAGGGCCAGCCCACCGCGGTACTGCGGGGCGTGTTCGCGCACCATCTCGCGGTCGGCGATGAACCCGCCGGCGGCGAGCACGACCCCGCGCCGGGCGGAAATCCGCAGCTCACGGCCGTGCGCCCGCTCGAAGCGCTCGACCCGGCGGTGCAGCGACTTGCGCAGCGACGGCACGTAGATCCCGGGCTTGGCCGCGTACTGCGCGAAGCGCTGGTGGCGCGCCCGCACCGACGCGGGGGCGTCGCTCAGGGTGTCGGCGACGAGCCCGGTGACCCGGCCGGTGCCGTCGCGGACCAGGCTGCGGGCCGTCGTCTGGGTCAGCACCCGGATGCCGCGGGCGCGCACGGCCGCCTTGAGCCGCGCCATCAGCATCTTCCCCGACGTCCCGGGCCCCTTGACGCGGTGGCCGCGCGGAGCCGGCTTCGCCGCGTCGCGGAACCCGCCGGCCGCTTCGCTGCCGGAGTAGTAGAGGTAGTGGTCGTCGCTCGGGTACGACGTCTTGTACGGGCAGAGGCTGCCTTCGAACGGCACGCCGTTGCCCTCCAGCCAGGTGATCATCTCGCGGCTGCCCTCGCAGAACCGCCGCAGCGTCCGCTCCGAGACGACGTCCCCGGTTTCCATGCGCAGGTAGGCGTACATGGCGTCGACCGAGTCGTCGACACCCGCGTCGAGCTGCTGACCGGTGCCGCCACCGGCGTAGACGACGCCACCGCTGACCGCGCTGGCTCCTCCGCCGGCGAAGCGCTCGACGATGACGACGTCGGCGCCCGCGTCGGCCGCTTCGAGGGCGGCACAGGCGCCGGCCGCCCCGAACCCCACGATGACCACGTCCGCGACGAGTGCGTCCATGGTGGCTACCCTAGAACTGAAACACGTTCTCGTCTATGGTGACCGAAAGGGGCTCTCAACTGGATACTCGTCACGTGGAACACGTTATAGGTGAGGTGGCATGACGGAGCAGTTCGACGTCGTCGTCGTCGGCAGTGGTGCCGCCGGGATGACCGCCGCGCTGGCTGCGGCCCACCAGGGCCTGAGCGTAGTGGTCCTGGAGAAAGCCAGCTGCTTCGGCGGCTCGACCGCACGCTCCGGCGGCGGGGTCTGGTTGCCCGGCAACCACGCTCTGCGCGCCGCGGGGATCGAAGAACCACCCGAGCAGGCGCGCGAGTACCTGGCTTCCATCGTCGGGGACGCCGTCCCGGCCGTCCGGCGCGACACGTTCCTCGCCCACGGCCCCGAGGTGCTGAAGTTCGTCTGCGACCACACCCCGCTGAAGTTCCGCTGGGTCCGCGACTACAGCGACTACCACCCCGAGGCCCCCGGCGGACGCCCCGGCGGGCGGTCGGTGGAGCCGGTCGCCCTCGACGGCAAGCTCCTGGGCGCCGAGCTGGCCCACCTCGAACCGCCCTACAGCGCTCCCCCGCTCGGCGTCCCGATCACCCAGGCCGACTACCGCTGGCTGAGCTTGCTCGCGAGACACCCGCGCGGCGCCCTCCGGATGCTGTCGCTGGGCCGGCAGTGGCTCGTCGGCAAACTCCGCGGGCAGCAGCTGCTGAGCATGGGGCAAGCGCTTGCGGCCGGGCTGCGGGTGGGCCTGGCGCGGGCCGGTGTCGAGGTCCGGCTGAACACCCCCCTGGTCGATCTCCAGGTCGACGACGACCGCGTCACCGGCGTCGTCACCTCGCAGGGGATTGTCGGAGCCCGGCGCGGGGTGATCCTCGCCAGCGGCGGCTTCGAGCGCAACCTCGAGATGCGCGAGAAGTACCAGCGCGCGCCGATCGGCGTCGACTGGACCGTCGGCGCGGCCGCCAACACCGGCGACGGCATCACCGCCGGCCTCAAGCTCGGCGCGGCCCTCGACCTGATGGACGACGCCTGGTGGGGGCCGTCGCTGCCGCTCACCGGCGGGCCGTGGTTCGCGCTGGCCGAGCGGTCCCGGCCGCGCAGCATCATGGTCGACGCGCGCGGCGAGCGGTTCGTCAACGAGTCGGCGCCCTACGTCGAGGCCGTGCACGCGATGTACGGCGAAGGTGACGGGCCGGGCGAGCACATCCCGACCTGGCTGGTGTTCGACCAGCGCTACAAGGACCGGTACATGTTCACCGGCATCGGGCCGCGCCAGCCGCTGCCCGGCCGCTGGTTCAAGGCCGGGATCGCGGCGAAGTCGTCTTCCCTGGCCGGGCTGGCGGCGAAGATCGACGTCCCCGCCCGGGCGTTGGAAGCGACGGTCGAGCGCTTCAACGGCTTCGCCCGCAACGGCGTCGACGAGGACTTCCACCGCGGCGTCAGCAAGTACGACCACTACTACGGCGACCCGCGCAACAAACCCAACCCCAGCCTCGGCCCCCTGGACAAGGCGCCGTACTACGCGGTGAAGATCGTCCCGGGCGACCTGGGCACCAAGGGCGGGCTGCGCACCGACGAACACGCGCAGGTGCTGCGCGAGGACGGCTCGGCCGTGCCCGGGCTGTTCGCCGCGGGCAACGCCAGCGCGGCCGTGATGGGCCGGACGTACGCCGGGCCGGGCGCGACCATCGGCCCCGCCATGGTGTTCGGCTACCTTGCGGCGACGCGGCTGGCGCACGAAGATCAGGGGACCACGGGAGGGCAGCGATGACGCAGGATTCGGTACGCACCATCTACGCCGGTGAGCCGCCGACCCGGTTCGCCCGCGGCTGGCACTGCCTGGGCCTGGCGGAAACCTTCCGCGACGGGAAGCCCCACGCGGTCACCGCGTTCGGCACGAAGCTCGTGGTGTGGGCGGACTCGGCGGGCAACCTGCACGTGCTCGACGGCTACTGCCGGCACATGGGCGGCGACCTCACCCAGGGCACGGTCAAGGGCGACGAGGTGGCCTGCCCGTTCCACGACTGGCGCTGGAGCGGCACGGGCAAGTGCGTCTCGATCCCCTACGCCAAGCGGGTTCCGCTGCGCGCGCGGACGCGGTCGTGGACGTCGGAGGTGCGCAACGGGCAGCTGCTCGTCTGGCACGACCCGGAAGGCAACCCGCCGCCCGAGGAGCTGGCGATCCCGCGGATCGAAGCGGCCCACAGCGACGAGTGGAGCAACTGGACCTGGGACGAGATCTTCATCGACGGCTCCAACTGCCGCGAGATCATCGACAACGTCGTCGACATGGCCCACTTCTTCTACATCCACTACGCCTACCCGACGTACTTCAAGAACGTCTTCGAAGGCCACATCGCCACCCAGTACCTCAACACCAAGGGCCGCCCGGACATGGGTATGGCGTCGAACTACGGCGGCGAGGACAACCTGCTGCGGTCGGAGGCGTCCTACTTCGGGCCGTCCTACATGATCAACAAGCTGGTGAACTCGTTCCAGGGCTACGAAATCGAGAGCGTGCTCATCAACTGCCACTACCCCGTGACGCCCACGTCGTTCGTGCTGCAGTACGGCATGAAGGTCAAGAAGCTGCCGGGGATCTCCGACGAGCACGCGGACAAGATCGCCGCGAAGCTGGCCCGCGGGATCGGCGCCGGTTTCCTGCAGGACGTCGAGATCTGGAAGCACAAGACGCAGATCGACAACCCGCTGCTGTGCGAAGAGGACGGTCCGGTCTACCAGCTTCGCCGGTGGTACCAGCAGTTCTACGTCGACGTCGCCGACGTCACCGAGGACATGACGCAGCGGTTCGAGTTCGAAGTGGACACGACGAAGGCGAACGAGGCGTGGGCGGCGGAGGTCGCGGAGAACCTGGCGCGGCAGAAGACCGAGGCGGAAGTGTGACCACCGCCGAGCAGACCGAGTTCCTGTCGGGCGGGCTGCGGCCGCACGAGTGCCGCAGCTGCGGGACGTGCGTGCTGGTGAAGAAGAACAGCATCCAGCACACGAGCATCCAGTGGACGTCCCGGCCCGCCGACACCTGCCCGGTGTTCGCGGACGCGGACGGGCCGTCGGCGCTGCTCGACACGTGCCCGAAGCTGGCCGACAGCATCGGCGACGCCGTGCGCGAAGGCACGCT
The DNA here is from genome assembly GCF_053586895.1 of Amycolatopsis sp. NPDC003731. NCBI lineage: Bacteria > Bacillati > Actinomycetota > Actinomycetes > Pseudonocardiales > Pseudonocardiaceae > Amycolatopsis > Amycolatopsis sp. NPDC003731. Next base: position 50,786 of record NZ_JBSFNC010000038.1, read on the forward strand.
GGCGGTGGCCGATGGCTGAACGGGTCTACACGCTGACCGTCGCCGACGTCGTCGTCGAAACGCCGGACGCGCGGTCGGTGGTCTTCGAGATCCCTCCCGAGCACGGTTCTGCTTTTGCCTACTCGGCGGGGCAGTTCTTGACTCTGCGGATCCCCAGCGAGCGGACCGGTTCGGTGGCGCGGTGCTACTCGCTGTCGAGCGCGCCGCACGAAAACCGGGTGCAGGTCACGGTCAAGCGGACCGACGGCGGGTACGGGTCCGGCTGGATCTGCTCGTCCCTGCAGCCGGGGATGCAGGTCGACGTGCTGGCGCCCGCCGGGGTGTTCTGCCCCTCTTCGGTCGACGAGGACTTCCTGCTGTTCGCGGGCGGCAGCGGCATCACGCCGGTGATGGCCATCCTCAAGACGGCGTTGGAGACCGGTTCCGGCCGGGTCGTGCTGGTGTACGCGAACCGGGACGAGCGCTCGGTGATCTTCGCGGGTGAACTGGCGTCGCTGGCGAAGCGGTACGGAGACCGGCTGGTCGTCGTCCACTGGCTGGAGAGCGTCCAGGGCCTGCCGGACGTCTCGCAGCTGCGCGGGCTGGCTTCGGCGTACACGTCGCACGAGGCGTTCCTGTGCGGGCCGGCGCCGTTCATGGCGGCCGTGCGGGAGGCGCTCGGGCAGCTCGGGGTGCCGCGCGAGCGGGTGCACGTCGAGAAGTTCACGTCGCTGACCGGGAACCCGTTCGAGTCCGGTGCGCCCGAGCCCGAGCCGGAGTCCGACGAGGCCCCGGCGTCGCTGACCGTGACGCTGGACGGCTCGACGCAGACCCTGGCCTGGCCGCGGCAGCGCAAGCTGCTGGACCGGCTGCTGGACGCGGGCATGGACGCGCCCTACTCGTGCCGCGAGGGACAATGCAGCGCGTGCGCGTGCCGGATCGTCTCGGGTGAGGTGAAGATGCTGCACAACGAGGTCCTCGACGCCGAGGACATGGCGGACGGCATCGTGCTGGCCTGCCAGTCGCTGCCGGTCACCGACGAGGTCTCGATCAGCTACGAATAGGGAGTTCCGGTGCCCATCAACCCCGACGTCGCCATCGGTGCCGAGATCGGCGAGGTGAACTTCGCGTGGACGTCATCGGACGTGCTGCTGTACCACCTGGCGCTGGGCGCGGGCCCGGACGAGCAGCGGTTCACCTACGAGCAGGACCTGGTGGTGCTGCCGACGTTCGCGACGGTGGCGGCCAACCTGCGTGTGTTCGACCCGCCGGCGGTGTCGTTCCCGGGGGTGGAGATCGACCTGGCGAAGGTGCTGCACGGCAAGCAGGAGATCACGCTGCACCAGCCGATCCCGGTCGAGGGCAAGGCGGTGGCGCGGTCGCGGATCGCCGACGTCTTCGACAAGGGCAAGGCGGCGGTGGTGGTCCAGGAGGTCTCGGTCACGTCGTCGTCGGGCGATCCACTGTGGACGGCCCGGTCGAGCATCTTCGCACGTGGCGAGGGCGGGTTCGGCGGCTCGCGGGGGCCTTCGGACCGGGTTCCCTGGCCTTCGACGGAGCCGGACGTCGTTCTGGAGGTCCCGACGCTGCCGCAGCAGGCGCTGCTGTACCGGCTGTGCGGCGACCGCAACCCATTGCACGCGGACCCGGCGTTCGCCCGGGCGGCGGGGTTCGACCGGCCGATCCTGCACGGGCTGTGCACGTACGGCATCGTGGCGCGGGTGCTGGTGAACGAGTTCCTGGACGGCGACCCGGCACGGGTGGCGTCGTTCGCGACGAAGTTCGCCGGCGTGGTGTTCCCGGGCGAGACGCTGCGGATCCGGGTCTGGCGCGCGGACGACCGCCTGCTGGTGACGACGTCGGCGGCCGAGCGCGACGACGCGCCGGTGCTGGCGGACACGGTGCTGGTGTCCACTTCCTGAGCGGCGCGCCCGGGGCGGCTACCGTGGAGGGGTGACTTCGGACTACTTCGTGGTGCGCGGAACGGTCGAGCCGGGCGACCAGCGCGGCCGAGAACTGGGCTTTCCGACGGCGAACATCGCCCTGAGCGACCAAGACGGCTCCCTGGGCGACGGCGTGTGGGCGGGCTGGATCGGCCGCCCGGACGGGACAAGGCTCCCGGCGGCGATCTCGGTCGGCCGCCGCCCCACGTACTACGGCGCGGACGGCTACCGGTTGCTGGAGGCCCACGTCTTGGACTTCTCGGGCGACCTGTACGGCGAGACGCTGGTGGTCTGGCTGGGGACGCACTTGCGCGAGCAGAAGAAGTACGCCTCGGCGGAGGATCTGATCACGGCCCTGAAGAACGACATCGCGGCGGCGGCCCAGTGGACGTCGGAGCACCCGGCCGATTCGCTTCCCTCGCCTGGAGACAGTGCCCTGGGTGAGGTGCAGCGGGTCGCGGGCTGAAGGTTTCCGCGGCCCGGAATTGTCGGTGGTCTCCGGTAACGTGAAATCCGGGGGTCCCCTGGCCGGGGACCTCTCGGTGCCGTGCTCACAACGCCGAGGCCAGCAGCATGTACCCCATGCCGGCGCCCATCACGGTCCGGCACACCGCGCGCGACGCCTGCCCGGAGCCGGTCACCGCGCCGGAGCCAGAAGCAGCGGCCGAACCAGACGCGGCGGCCAAGCCAGACGCGGCGCCGGGGCCAGCGCCCGAGCCGGGGGCCGCCCGTACGACCGCCGAGCCCCGGACCACCGCCACTCCCGACCAAGCCGCGTCCGCCACGAAGTACCCCGCCGCCAGCACGGCGACCAGCGGGACCGCCAGCCGCGCGTCCATGGCCGACATCGTCAGCCACGGTCCGTGGTCGCCTCCGCCGTGGGGCATCGCCGTCACCATGTACAGCATCGCCGCCGCCGACAGGGCGTGGTGGGCGCACGCCCGCCCGCGCCACCAGGCCAGCGCGAACCAGCCCGTGGTCAACACCAGCACCGCCTGCCAGCCCGCCGCCGGGATGGGGCCTCCGACCGGCGAGAACATCGCCACCATCGCCACCACCAGCAACAGCTCCGCCAGGTCGCCGTGGCGGACGCCGTGCCCCAGCCGTGCGTAGTCGAGGCGGACCAAGCGCAGCACGCACGGCAGCACCAGCCCCGCGAACACGGCTGTGAGCGCCCAGTCGACCGTCATCGGGTTTCACTCTCCGTCGTGGGTGGTGTCTCCACCGTGACACCCACGACGGCCGGGCACCAGCCGTCATTGAGGTGACACTCAGTCACCCGTCAGGATGAGTCCGCTCGTCGGCACGCCCGTTCCCGCCGTCACCAGGACCCGCGCCGCGTCCGCGACCTGGTTGGCCGCCGTCCCCCGGATCTGCCGGACGCCCTCCGCGATGCCGTTCATGCCGTGGATGTACGCCTCACCCAGCTGGCCGCCGTGCGGATTGAGCGGCAACGCGCCGTCGAGCTCGAGCGCACCGTCCGCGATGAAGTCCTTCGCCTCGCCGCGGCCGCAGAAACCCAGTTCCTCCAGCTGCATCAGCACATACGGCGTGAAGTGGTCGTACAGCACCGCAACGTCCACATCGGACGGTCCCAGCCCGGACTGGCCCCACAGCTGCCGGCCCACGACGCCCATTTCCGGCAGCGCGGCCAGGTCGTCGCGGTAGTAGCTGGTCATCACGTACTGGTCGGGTCCGCTCCCCTGCGCCGCCGCCGCGATCACCGCCGGCGGCCGCGCGAGATCGCGGGCCCGTGCCAGGCTCGTCACGACCAGCGCAACCCCGCCGTCGCTCTCCTGGCAGCAGTCGAGCAGGTGCAGCGGCTCGGCCACCCAGCGCGACGCCTGGTGCTCCTCGAGGGTGATGGGCCGCCCGTGGAACCAGGCGTTCGGGTTGGTCGCCGCGTGCTTGCGGTCGACGACGGCAACGCGCCCGAAGTCCTCGCTCGTCGCGCCGTAGTCGTGCAGGTAGCGCCGCGCGACCATGGCCACCGTCGCCGCCGGGGTGGCGATGCCCATCGGGTAGTGGAACGCGTTGTCCACGCCCGAGGAGTTGACCTGCCCGGCCGCCGCCGACGACACCTGGCCGAAGCGGTGGCCGGACCGCTCGTTGAACGCCCGGTACGCGACGACGACGTCCGCGACGCCGGTCGCCACCGCCATCGCCGCCTGCTGCACGGTCGCCGCCGCGGCGCCGCCGCCGTAGTGGATGCGGCTGAAGAACTTCAGCTCGGGAATCCCGAGTTCCCGCGCGACCGCGATCTCCGCGTTGCCGTCCATGGTGAACGACACCAGCCCGTCCACATCGGACGGGGTCAGGCCCGCGTCGGCCAGCGCGTGGGAGATGCATTCGGCCGCCAGCCGCAGTTCGCTGCGCCCGGAGTCCTTCGAAAACTCCGTCGCGCCGATCCCGGCGATCGCCGCCGTCCCCGAAAGCGTCACGGCAGGGTCACCTCCACCGTCCCGGCGACGTGCTCGCCGAGACGGTCCACACCGGACACCGAAACCACGACGTCCGGCCCGGAACGGGAGACCACCCGGCCGGTGAACGTCAGCGTGTCGTAGGCGTAGCACGGCACGCCGAGCCGGATCTTGATCGACCGGATCAGCGCCTGCGGCCCGGCCCACTCGGAAACGAACCGCTGGACGAGACCCGTGTCGGTGAGGATGTTGAGGAAGATGTCCTTCGAGCCACGGGCGACGGCCGAGTCGCGGTCGTGGTGGACGTCCTGGAAGTCGCGGGTGGCCAGCGCGGTGCTGACGACGAACGTCGGCGTCGCCTCGATCGTCAGCGGCGGCAGCTCGGTCCCTTCGGCGACGGTCATCGGGCCACCTTCCACGCCGGCAGGGTCAGGTCGTCGTCCACCTCGACGAACGCCGCGACCACCGGGAGTCCGATGTGGACCTCCTCCGGCGCCGCGTCCAGCAGCTCGGCCATCACGCGGACCCCTTCTTCGAGTTCCACCAGGGCCACCACGAACGGCAGCTGCTTGCCGGGCACCGCCGGGTGGTGGTGCACGACGTAGGAGTACACGGTCCCCCGGCCACTGGCGACGACGTAGTCCGGCTTGGTGTCCAGCGAGCCGTCGGGCGGCATCGGCCCCGGCGGGTGCCGCAGCGTCTCGCCCCAGCGCTGGATCCGCAGCTCACCCTCGCGAAGGCCGTCCCAGAAGAACTCGGTGTCCCGGCTGATCACCGGCCGCAGCACCGGCGCCGGCGGCGGCTTCGGGGCGGGCGGACGGAACTTGAGGACGCGGAACATCATCTCCGCGACGGCTTCGTCCCCGACGTACCAGGTCATCCGCGTGGTGACGAACCAGCCCTCGCCCAGGGCGGTCTTCTTCGGCCCGACGACGTTCTCCAGCCGCGTCCGCGCCTCGACCTGCTCGCCGGGCCGCAGGTAGCGGTGGTAGGTCTGCTCGGAGTTCGTCGCGACGACCGAGGTGAACCCGGCTTCGTCCAGGAGCTCCATCATCAACCCGAGGGGGTCGTCGGAGCCGCGCGGGACGTTCAGGCCGCCCATCGTCCACACCTGCGCCATCGCGGGCGGCGCGACCAGTCCCTTGTGGACGCTCGTGGCGGCGTACTCCGGGTCGGTGTAGACCGGGTTGCGGTCCCCGATCGCTTCGACCCAGTTGTTGACCATGGCCTGGTTGACGGGGTCGCGCGCCAGGCGCGGCGCGCATTCCCCGCGCGCGGCGATCTCCGCGGCGGCCTCTTCGATGTTCATCGCGGCACCCTCGGCAGGCCCAGGCCGATCGAGGCGATCAGCTCCCGTTGGATTTCGCTGACGCCCCCGCCGAAGGTCAGCACGATGTTGCGTTTCGCGGTGAGGTCCAGCCATTCGGCGAGCTCGGCGGTGTCCGGATCGGCGAGGTCGCCGTGGCGGGCGACGACTTCCTCGAGGTTCCGGCCGATCCGCTGGATGGCCTCCGAGCTGAACACCTTGGTCGCCGACGCGTCGGCCACACCCACCGGCGCGCTCGCCGAGGACACCGCGACCTGCCAGTTCAGCAGCTCGTTCACCCGGGTCACGGCCAGCGCTTCGGCGAGCACGGCCCGCACGTCGGCGAGGTCCAGCAGGCCGTGCGCGCTCGCCCAGGCGCGGACGCGGTCGTACAGGCCGCCGATCCGCCCGGCCGGCCCGAGCATGACGCGCTCGTGGTTGAGCTGGGTCGTGATCAGCCGCCAGCCCGCGTTTTCCTGCCCCACCAAGCGGTTCGCCGGCACCCGGACGTCCGAGTAGTAGGTCGCGTTGACGTGGTGGGCGCCGTCGCAGGTGATGATCGGCGTCCAGGAGTAACCGGGGTCGCTGGTGTCGACGACGAGGATCGAGATGCCCTTGTGCTTCGGCGCGTCCGGCGCGGTCCGCACGGCGAGCCAGATGTAGTCGGCGTCGTGGCCGCCGGTGGTGAAGATCTTCTGGCCGTTGACGACGTACTCGTCGCCGTCACGCACCGCCGTCGTCCGCAGCGACGCGAGGTCGGTGCCCGCCTCCGGTTCGCTGTACCCGATCGCGAAGTGGATCTCCCCGGCCAGGATCTTCGGCAGGAAGAACGACTTCTGTTCGCCGGTGCCGAATTCCTGCAGGGTCGGCCCGACCGTCTGCAGCGTGACCGAGGGCAGCTGGACGTCGGCGCGCGCGGCCTCGTCGACGAACAGGTGCTGTTCGATGCCGCCGAAGCCCTGGCCGCCGTATTCGACCGGCCAGCCGACGCCGAGCCGGCCGTCGCGGCCCATCCGGCGGACGATCTCGCGGAACACCGGCCCGTGCCGCTCCCGCCGCATCGCCCGGCGTTCCTCGGGGCTGATCAGGCCGGCGAAGTATTCGCGCAGCTCGGCCCGCAGCTGCTTCTGCGCGCTGGTCAGTTCGACGTGCATCCGCCTCACCCCGCCACTCGTTCGCCGAGCCGGCCGAGCCGGTGGGCGGCCCCGCCGAGCGTCCGGCCGAGATCCTTGACCGCCGAGGAATACCGGTGCAGCGGATAGGTTTCGTCGACGCCGAGGCCGCCGTGGAGGTGGTGGCAGGTCGCCAGCGCCTGCGGTGCCTGCGAGGCGAGCCAGTAGGCGGCGACGTCCAGTTCGGCGTCCGCGTCGAGCCCGGAAGCGAGCCGCCACACCGCGGACGTCACGGCGAGGTGCACGGTCCGCGCGGCCACGTAGACGTCGGCGATCTGGCCCGCCACGGCCTGGAAGGCGGCCAGGGGCCGGCCGAACTGGGTGCGCTCGCCGACGTGCTTGACGGTGAGCGCGAGCGCGCCGGCCAGCAGGCCGTCGCCGAGGGCCAGGGCACCGGCCAGCGCGAACCGGTGCAGCGCCGCGACGGCACCGCGGTCGAACAGCAGGTCGGCCTCTTCGACGGCGACGTCGTGGAGCCGGACGGTGAATTCCGGGGTCCCGGACGAGGTGGGGGCCGGGACGAGCGTGACGCCGTCGGCGTGCGGGTCGACGAGGTAGACGGCGCTGCCGTGCGCGGTGGTCACCGGGGTGAGGATCCGGGTGGCTCCCGCGGCGTGCGGGACAGCGGTCTTCACGCCGTTGACCAGCCATTTCCCATCGCCGGGCCGGGCGGTTGCGGCGGGCTCGGCGACCAGCGGCGCGGACGGCTCGTGCAAGGCGGCGGTGAGCAGCGCGTCCCCCGCCGCGACCGGCGGCAGGAACTCCGCCCGCTGGGCGGGGGTGCCGAGCGACTCGATCGGCAGGACGCCGAGGGCGAGCGCGGCGTACGCGGGCACCGGCGCCGCCACCCGGCCCACCTCGGTCAGGACCTGGGCGACCTCGGCGACGCCCAAGCCGTCGCCTTCCAGTTCCGGCGGCAGCGCCAGGGCGAGCAGGCCCGCCGAGGCGAGCGCGCGCCAGGGGTCTTCCTCGGACCCGAGCACTTTCGCGGCGAGGGCGGCGATCTCGGTCTGCGTATCGTCAAGGGCGAAGTCCACGCCTGTCCTCCGGATCGGGCGCAATATTGAAACCTGTTCTAGTCTTAACCGGAAAGGGTGGGCACGGCAACCCCCGGGGGTGGCGCAATGGCGGGGACACGGCGGCGGATCACCGTGCCGCCGACCGCGGGCGTGCCCGAGCCGGTCCCCCTGGAGCTGCCCGGCCGCGGCCGCACGGTGGTCACCGACGTCGGCCCGCGGGACGCGCCCGTGCTCTTCCTGCTGCATTCGGTGGCCTGCACGGGCCTGCTGACCTGGTATCCGGCGCTGACGCGGCTGGCGCGGCAACACCGCGTCGTCGTGTTCGACCAGCGCTGGCACGGCCGGGGCATCCGCTCGCCGGAGTTCCGGCTGGCCGACTGCGCCGAGGACGTCACGGCGGTCGCGGACGCGCTCGGCGTCGACCGGTTCGCGATCGCCGGGTACTCGATGGGCGGCCTGGTCGCGCAGCTCGTGGCCCGCGCCGAACCAGAACGTGTTACCGGGCTCGTGCTGTGCTCGACCGCCGGCCACTTCGGCCGGGGGCTGCGGCAGCGCGCCGCCCTCGAGGTCTTCGGCCGGACACTGCGGCGGCTGCGCGAGCGCGTGCCGCCGCCGGCCCTGCCCGGCGCGCTCCCCCGCGCCCGCCTCGCCGACCACCGGTGGGGGCTGCGGGAGTTCCGCTCGACCACGCCGTGGGCGATCGCGGTCGCCGTCGACGAGATCGGCCGGTTCGATTCGCGGCCGTGGTTGCACACGCTGCGGCAGCCGGCCGCGGTCGTGGTGACCGCGCGGGACCGGTTCATCGCGCCCGCCCACCAGCGGTCCCTGGCCCGCCGGCTCCCCGGCGCGGCCACCTACGAGGTCGCGGCCGGGCACGCCGCCTGCGTGCTGGCCGCCGACCGCTGGGTGCCCGCCCTGCTCGCCGCGGTCGGATCCCTCCGAGGAAGGAAGCCGTGATGGGACGCTTCAGCCTGCCCGACTCCAAACCCGACGGCCTCGACTCGCCCGTCACCGCGAAGGCCATGAAGTACCTGGCGAAGGCGCAGGTGGCGGTCTTCCGGCTGACCGGCGGCCGGGTCGGCAGCAAGTGGCGCGTCGGGGCGGGGTTCCGCAAACCCGTGCCGACGCTGCTACTGGAGCACCGCGGCCGCAAGTCGGGGCGGCTGTTCACCACCCCGCTGCTCTACCTGCGCTCGGGCGACGACGTCGTCGTCGTCGGCTCGCAGGGCGGGCTGCCGCGGCACCCGCAGTGGTACCGCAACCTGCTGGCGCACCCCGAGACGCGCATCGACCTCAAGGGCCGGCGCGGCGTCCCGGTCACGGCCCGGGTCGCCGAGGGCGCCGAACGCGCCGAGCTGTGGCCGCGGCTGGTCGAGCTGTACGCGGACTTCGCGAAGTACCAGGCCTGGACCGAGCGGGAGATTCCGGTGGTGGTGCTCAGCCCGCGGCCTTGACCAGCTCGGCGAGGGCGTCCGGGAGCGCGTCGGCGAGTGGCCACAGGTCCTTGACCAGCTCCCGCGCGCCGAGCAGGCCGACGTGCACCTTGCCCGCGTTGGACAGCACCGTGACGTTCAGCCCGGCGCCGTGGAAGACCGGCCCGAGCGGGTAGAAGCCGGTGATCCGCGCGCCCAGGAAGTACAGCGGCATCGGCGGGCCGGGCACGTTCGAGACGACCAGGTTGTGCACCACCGGGTGCTTCTCGGCCAGGCGCAGCGCCGAATACGCGCGCACGGCGAGCCCGAACGCCGTCGCGGCCGAGAACTGCGCCCAGTCCTGCAGCATGTCGGCGTCGATCTCGTGGTGGTGGTCCTTGGAGCGCCGGTTGGCCTCGGCGAGGAAGAACACCCGCGCGGCCGGGTCGGCCAGGTGCGTCGGCAAGGAGGCGAAGAAGGCCGAGACCTTGTTGCTGCCGTGGTCGCGTTCGGTGCGGTCGTGCACCGAAACCGGGACGGTCGCCACCAGCGGGTCCTCCGGCAGCTCGCCGCGTTCGGCGAGGAACTCGCGCAGCGCCCCGGCGACGAGCGCGAGCACGACGTCGTTGACCGTGACCCCGAAGGCGTTCTTGACGTCCTTGACGTCGGCGAGGTCGAGCTGGGCGAAGGCGACGCTGCGGTGCCCGGTGATCGTGCCGTTCAGCGACGTCCGCGGCGCGGTGAACGGGACCGGCATCCCCTTGCCGCGCAACGCCCGGCCGACCCAGCGCGGCATCAGCCCGAGCAGGTCGGGCAGCAGCCGCGCGACCTCGGCGGGGCGCTTCACGACGCTTTCGACGCCGGAGCGGATCAGGTCCAGCGGCGACGGCAGCCCGGCGTTCCGGTGCTCGTCGATCTCCGGCATCGGGCCGTCGGGTTCGAGCCCGGCCAGGTAGGTGATCAGGCTGGCGCCGCTGACGCCGTCGACGCTCGCGTGGTGCATCTTGAGCAGCACGGCGAGCTGGCCGTCGGCGAGGCCTTCGATGACGTACAGCTGCCACAGCGGGTGCGCGCGGTCGAGCTGCTGCCCGGCGATGTGCGCACACAGCGCGGCCAGCTCGGCGCGGTCGCCGGGGGCAGGCACGCCGATGCGGTGCACGTGGTGGTCGAGGTCGAACTCCTCGTCCTCGACCCAGACGGGGTGGCTGAGGTTCCACAGCGGATTGTGCAGTTTGCGGCGGAACGCCGGGATCAGCCGGACGCGTTCGTCGAGTTTCTCGTGGAGCTTCGCGAAGGTGTAGCCGCCGGGGACGGTCTCGCTGTCCAGGACGAGCAATCCGCAGACGTGCAGGACCTGCGACGACGTCTCGAGGTAGAGGAAGCTCGCGTCGAGGCCGCTCAGTCTTTGCATGGCGTCAGGGTAGGCCACGTCCGGTGAGCGGCGCGTCACCCTACTCGCCGGTATCATCGCGGTGGTGCAGCCGAATTTCCTGATCCGTCGCGCGGTCCAGCTCGGTCTCACCGCCAACGCCCTGCGCCCGCTGCGGGCCCGGTCCACGACGATCCCGGTGTTCTTCGCCGGGTGGCTGACCGGCGAGCTGGCGCCCCAGTTCCTGGCGCTGACGGCGGCGGATTCGCTGCTCCACGTGGCCCGCCACGGCGTCCACGACCGATCGACGAAGGCGGGCCTGGCGATGGCGGCGGCGTCCGCCGCGGGGCTGGCCGCGCTGGTCCGCACCGGCCACGGCGCTCGCGAGGAGATCGAGACCGCGCTGACGTCGGCGCTGGGTCCGGACTACGCGTCGGAGCTGGGCCGGTCCGATCTGGGGTTGCCGTGGGGCGAGCTGGCGCTGCCGTTCCGGATGGGCGCCCCGGACGTCCGCGTCGACCGCAACATCGCCTACGCCCCGGGCGGCAAGCGGTTCCTGCTGGACGTGTACCGGCCGGCTACGCCGGTCTCGGGTGCCCCGGTCCTGCTGCAGGTCCACGGCGGAGCGTGGGTGATCGGCAACAAGGAGGAGCAGGGCCGGCCGCTGATGCGCTACCTGGCGCGTCGAGGCTGGGTGTGCGTCGCGATCAACTACCCGCTCGCGCCGACACATCGGTGGCCGGCGCACATCGTCGCGGCGAAGCAGGCGCTGGCGTGGATCCGCTCTTCGATCGTGTCGTACGGCGGCGCCCCGGATTTCGTGGCGGTGACGGGCGGCTCGGCGGGCGGCCACCTGTCGGCGCTGCTGGCGTTGTCCCAGAACGACCCGGCGTTGCAGCCGTCGTTCGAGGACGTGGACACGAGCGTCCAGGCGTGCGTCCCGCACTACGGCGTGTACGACTTCGCGGCGACGTCCGGCGCACCGGCGAGCAAGTACCGGCTGGAGAGCCTGATCGCCCGCCGGGTGTTCGCACCGGACCGGGACCCGGTTTCCCACCTGGACGACTACATCGCGGCGTCCCCGCTGGACCGCATCACCTCGGACGCACCGCCGTTCTTCGTGATCCACGGCCGCGACGATTCACTGGTCCCGGTGCGGGAGGCCCGCGAGTTCGTCGCGCGCCTGCGGGAGAAGTCGCGGCAGCCGGTGGCGTACGCGGAGCTGGCGGGGGCGCAGCACGCGTTCGACGTGTTCACATCGGTCCGGTCGGCGCACGTGGTCCGCGGAGTGGCGCGGTTCCTGGATCACACGTACAACGCCTGGAAGGCCGAGCACCGGTAAGCGCGATTGTCCCGATACGGCGTTGGTCGGCCGTGGCGCTGCAGTACGTTCAGGTCGTGGACGGCAACACAACCGTATCCGGGCAACCCGACTCGCTCGCCGGAGACGCCATTCGACGACATCTGCTCCGCGATCCGCTTGGCCGCAGGCTCGCCCGTAGGTTGCGCGCAAGACAGCAGATCATCCAGGAGTTCTCCGAGCTCACGCCACTTTTGACTACTGCCCAACACGAAGAAGCGTCGCTGCGTGTGGCGATTCGCGAAGTGCAACAATCGATTGTCGCCGGGGCGCTGGCGACCATCCAGATGGCCGCCATCGTGGCAGGCTTTGTCGCCCTCACCGGTCCGTTCTCGTCCTGGCCGGATCCGGTCAAGTCGTTGGTTGCGCTCCTGATTCCCTTTCTGGCAGTCTCCCTGACCTACGCGATCCTGCGACTGTACGTTCGAGCCACACGATCGAGATTCGTGCCGTACGCGATCGTGCGACGGGTCCATCTATGCGCAATCATGGTCGCGGCAATTGACCAGTCGGTGGACTGGCTCACGCGGTTCGATCGCAAGCACAGAGTCGCCGTCGTGGGACAGAGGTGGCTCCGTCGGCACTGGGGTTCCGTCCGAGCCGGCCACCCACGGCAGGATGCCACGCCGTTGAGTCGCGTCGAGTTCGGGCGCATTGTTCGATTGCGCACGCGCAACAAGCTGGGCTCCGATGCCATGGAGTTACCCCGGTTGCTGGCCTACCTGAACGGGTACAAATCGGTCAAGAATTGCACCATGGCCGAAGGCATCGGCAAGAAGCTCACTTGGGTTTCCCACGATCTGGAGGATCCAGCTCGACGACAGTATGCACTGGAAGTTCTCGCAGCGATCGTTCGCCAGTGCGTGAGCGCCGAGCCGTATCACCCTCCCAAGACTCCCCAAATCCCTTTCGGCAAGTCTCCGGAATTCGACGTGAGCCGTTCGTCTTGGAGTCGCTTGCGCGATATTCCCGGCCATCCTCTCCTGATCGGTTCGATCGGGTTGATCGGTGCGATCATCGGGGTGGTTTCCAAGTTGTTGCAGTAATTGCGCTTCAGGCGCGGTCGCGAGCGAAGCGCACCAGGCCCGACGGCGTTCACCCAGTCAGTAGACGAGGTCCAGGGGGCTGGCCGAGGGTGGGCCGTCGAGGCGCCACTCCGGTCCTTCGCGGACGAAGCGGTACCAGCGGGCGTCGCGGCCGTAGCGCAGTTGCAGGTCTCCCTGGGTCAGCCGGTTTCGCCAAAGCTTCGGCTTGCCCGGGAGACCCGCGTCGGCCAGGGTTTGCTGCGCTTCGGCGAGCGGGCCCGGGCCGGGTTGCCAGGTTTCCCGATATGCCGCCAAGCCGCCGCGGCCGGCTTCGCGCCAGGCCTCGGCCCAGCGGGTCAGGTCTTTCGGGGCCACCCCCGCCGCCGTGGCGAGAGCGGTGATCTCCGCGCTGGTGCGGCCGGCCGCGCGGCGGGTGAGGTCTTCCTCGAACGTCAGCTCCGCCGGGGTCGGGCCGCCGGTCAGGAGGTCGCGGGCGAGGGCGGCCGCGTCCGCCGCGAGGGCCGAGAGCGCCGCCGCCGTCCAGCCGGTGCCCGGGGGCGGGTCGAGGTCCAGGACCGCCGGGGGCCCCGGGACCCGTGGTGGTGCCGGCACGGCGGGGATCGCGCCCGGCCGTCGCGCGTAGGCGGCCCGGGGTGTCAGGCCCTCGTCGGCGGGCTTGGGGAGCTTCGGCTTCTCGCCGCGGGCGGGCGAGCGGCGGGCGCGGAGCTCGGCCAGGACGTCCGCCCGCGGGCGGCCGCGCAGCAGGAAGAGCGTGAACGGGTCGCGGTCGACCTCGTCGGCGACCAGGTAGTACACCGCGGCGACGTGCTTGCACGGGTTCGCCGAGTCCGGGCACGAGCACCGCGGCCGCAGGTCGCCCGGGCCCGGCAGCAGGTCGACGCCCGCTTCGCGCGCCTGCTCGGTGAGCGCGCCGGGAAGCTCGCCGTCGAGCAGCGCGGCCGCGTGGCCGAGCTGGGTGCCGACCACGCCGAGCAGGGTGTCCCACTCGCCGTCGGTGAAGGTGCGCATGGTGATGGTCACCCGGTACGGCTCCGGCCGGCTGCCGCGCACCCGCGCCGTCATCGCGCCGGCACCGAAGTGCAGCTCGCTGACGGTGCCTTTCCGCGCGTACGTCCGCCCGCGGGGCAGCCGGTTCGGGTCGAGCTTCGCGCGTTGCTCCAGGGCCTCGACCCACGCGCGGCCCCACCACGTCGTGCCGAAGTTGCGCCTCGGAGGCATCACCCGCCCCCGAGCCGGACGAGGTCGGCGAGCTCGTCGTCGGACAGTTCGGTGATCCAGTCTTCGCCCGCCCCGACGATCGACTCGGCGAGGCCCCGTTTCTTTTCGAGGACCTGCGCGATCCGTTCCTCGAGGGTGCCTTCGGCGACCAGCCGGTGCACCTGGACGGGCCTGTCCTGCCCGATCCGGTAGGCGCGGTCGGTGGCCTGGTCTTCGACCGCCGGGTTCCACCAGCGGTCGTAGTGGATCACGTGGGTGGCGCGGGTCAGGTTGAGCCCGACGCCGCCGGCCTTGAGGGAGAGCAGGAAGACCGGGATCTCGCCGGCTTGGAAGCGGTCGACCATGTCCTGCCGTTTGGCCGGGGAGCTGTCGCCGGAGAGCAGTTCGGTGGGCAGGCCGCGGTCCTGGAGGCGCCGTTCGAGGAGGCGGCAGAGCTGGACGTACTGGCTGAAGACCAGGACGCTTTCGCCTTCGTCGAGGATCACGTCGAGGAGCTCTTCGAAAGCGGCGAGCTTGCCGGAGCGGCCGGTGAGCGCGCCGTGCGGTTCTTTGAGGAACTGCGCGGGGTGGTTGCAGATCTGCTTGAGCTCGGTGAGCAGCTTCAGAACCTGCCCGCGGCGTTCGATGCCCTTGGTTTCCCGGATTTCGGCGAGGTTTTCCCGCACGACGGCTTCGTAGAGCGTGGTCTGCTCGGCGGTGAGCGGGACGAACCGATCGGTCTCGGTCTTCGGTGGCAGTTCGGGGGCGATGTCCGGGTCGGTCTTGCGCCGCCGGAGCAGGAACGGCCGGACGGTGGCGGCCAGCCGTTCGGTGACCGCCTTGTCGCGGTCGCGTTCGATCGGCCGCGCGACGGTGCGCCGGAACCGATCGAGGGGGCCGAGGAGGCCGGGCGTCGTCCAGTCCACGATGGACCACAGCTCGGTGAGCCGGTTTTCGACGGGCGTCCCGGTGAGGGCGACCTTGGCTTGCGCGGGAATCTTGCGCAGTTCCTTGGCGGTGGCGGACAGCGGGTTCTTGACGTGCTGCGCTTCGTCGGCGGCGACGAGCCCCCAGTCCACTTCGGACAGTGTTTCGCGATCCCGGCGGAGGACACCGTAGGTGGCGAGGACGACTTCGTCGGGGGCGAGGTCGTCGAGGTGGCGGCGGCCGCCGTGGAAGCGGCGGACGGGGATCTCGGGGGCGAAGCGGGCGAACTCGCGCTCCCAGTTGCCGAGGAGGGAGGTGGGGCAGAGCACGAGGGTGGGACCGCCTCCGGCGCGCGGAGGCGCAGCCGGCCGGGCACCCGAGGGCTCGGCACCGCCCGAGAAGTTTTCGGCAAGCAGTGGCCCATCGCCGGCGGACGAGGGCGCGGCCACCGGCGGCAGGTCGCCGGGCTGCCGCTCGCCGGGCGCCGGCTCGGCCGCGGATTCGGCAGCTTCGGCGGGGTGCGTCGAGACCCGCTGCAACTCCCCCGACCTCGCCAGCTCACGCCGGTGCAAATGGAGCGCGATCAGCTGGATCGTCTTGCCCAGGCCCATGTCGTCGGCCAGGCAGGCGCCCAAGCCCAGGCCCGTCATCGTCGCCAGCCACGACAGCCCGGCCTGCTGGTACGGGCGCAGTGTCGCCTGCAACCCCGGCGGCGGCACCATGGGGGACTCCGCGCGGTCCCGGATCCGCGCGGCCAGGCCGCCCAGCGCCGGTGGCGCCGCGAACTCCACTCGCTCGCCGTCCACCTCCAGCTCGCCCGTCAGGGCCGCCGCCAGGGCCTCGCCCGCGTCCAGCCGGCGAGTCCGGCTGCGTACCCGGGCCAGGAGCTGCGGATCGACCCGCACCCAGTGCCCCCGCAAGCGAACCAACGGCCGCTTGGCTTCGGCCAGGGCCGTCACCTCTGCGTCCGTCAGCTGCTCCCCGCCCAGGCTGAGCTGCCAGCGGAACTCCAGCAAGGACCGCAGCGCGAACTCCGCCTCCGCCACGCTCGCCGGTGCCTGCGTTGCGCTTGCCCGGGCCTTCACCTCGCCCGCGAACAGGCCCTTCGACCACAGGACCTCGATGCCGGCTCCGCCCAGCTCGCGGGCGCCGTCGGTGAGGAGGTCGACCACTTCGTCGTCGGACAGCGCCAGCGAAGCCGGGGTCGCCTGGGTCAGCACGCGGCCCAGCGGCGCCCACGCCCTCGCGCCGCGCCGCAGCCCCAGCAGCAACTGCGTCTCGACCTGGTCGCCGAGGCGGTTCAGCACCGCGTCCGGGGCGTCCCACAGCGTGGCCGCCTCAACCACCAGGCTCGGCTCCGCCATGCTGCGGACCGCCAGCACCCCGGCGAACGACTCGTCGTCGGCGCCCTCGACCCGCAGGAGCACCTGGACCCCGCGGGGCTCGCGGGCCTCCAGCTCCGCCAGCCACGCCGCGCCGTCCGGGCCGAGGAGCGCCGGTTCGCGGGCCGCGAACGCCGGGTCGCCCGCGCCGACCGGGGCCGCCGGGCTGCGGACCAGGAGGTCGGCCGTCGCGTCCCAAAGGGCCCGGACCAAGGAGTCCGGCGAGTGCAGGCGGATGCGCTTCAGGCCCGTCAGCGGCAGCGCGTACGCCTCCGGGGGCAAGGCGCCGGCCAGCCCCCGCAGCAGTTCCTCGTCGGCCGCATCGAGGGGGCCGATCCGCCAGGCCGCCGCGCCGCCCGGTGACGCTGCCGGCCGCAGCCGCCCCCGCGCGACGAGGTTCACCCCGGCGTTGACCGCCGCCGACCACGCGGCCACCGCGGGGCTGGCCTCCTCCCCCACCGACAGCAGGCGGGGCAGCGCCCGTTCCAGGGGGACCAGCTCGGCTTCGACCTTCGTCCGCGCGAACTTGGCTCCGCGGGGCAGCACGAGCTCGATCGTGGTCCCGCCGGCCACGTCCTCGCCCCACAAGGCCAGCACCCCGTCCCGCGGGGGATCCGCGGGGAGGTAGGTGGCCTGGGTGTCTGCGCTGAACTCCACGACCGCAACGCTAGAACACGGCACCGACAGTTCGGCCCCCGGCGGCGCGAACGGTCCCTTCGCACCGTTGCCCAACGCAACTCACCCGGCGCCGAAGGGCATCACCCGCGGGGCAGGCCGAGGAGACGTTCGGCCGTCAGCGAACGCAGGACCTGCGTCGTGCCGCCGGCGATGGAAAGGCAGCGGGTGAGCAGGAATTCGTGCTGGGCCGGGCCGTCGGCGAGCAACGCGCCCGCGCCGGCCAGCTCCAGCGCGAACTCCGCCACCGCCTGCCGGTGCGACACGCCGAGCAGCTTCCGGACGCTCGACTCCGCGCCCGGATCCTGGCCCTCCAGCCGGCGCAGGGCCGCCCGCAGATCCAGCACCGAACCCGCGACGCCGTCGGCCACCAACGCGCCGAGCCGGTCCAGCGCCACGTCGTCCAGCGCGTCGGCGTCCACAGTGGACACCAGAGTCTGCACGCTCTCACCGACCGCCGACCCGCTGCCGATGGCCACCCGCTCGTTCGCCAGCGTCGTGCGCGCCAGCCGCCAGCCGCCGCCCGGCGGGCCGACGACGTCGGCGTCCGGCACGAACACGTCGTCGAGGAACACCTCGTTGAACACCGCCTCGCCGGTGATCTCCCGCAGCGGCCGCGTCGTGATCCCCGCGGCGCGCATGTCGACCAGGAAGTACGTGATGCCCTGGTGCTTGGGCGCGTCCGGGTCGGTGCGGGCCAGGCAGATGCCCCAGTCGGCTTCGCGAGCCAGCGACGTCCACACCTTCTGCCCGGACAGCCGCCAGCCGCCGTCGACGCGGCGGGCCGACGTCCGCAGCGCCGCCAGGTCGGATCCGGCGCCGGGCTCGCTGAACAGCTGGCACCAGGTGAGCTCGCCGCGCAGGGTGGGCCGGGCGAACCGCTCCCGCTGCTCGTCGCTGCCGTGCTCGAGGATCGTCGGCACCGCCCACGCGCCGATCACCAGGTCCGGACGGCGGACCCCGGCCGACGCCAGCTCGGCGTCGATCCGCAGCTGCTCCGCGGCGTCGGCACCCCGGCCGTGGGGTGCGGGCCAGTGGGGCGTCAGCAGACCCGCGTCCGCCAGGGCGACCCGCTGCGCCTCGGACGGCAAAGCGGCGATCCGCGCCACCTCGTCCCGCAAGGCGGGATCGTCCCCGACGTCGACACCCAGCGTGCGCTCGCTTCCGGACAGCGCCAGCGACGCCGCCCGCCGCCGCCACGATCCGCCGAGCCACTGCCGCAGAGCGACGGCCCGGCGCAGGTACAGGTGCGCGTCGTGCTCCCAGGTGAACCCGATGCCGCCGAGGACCTGGACGCAGTCCTTGGCGTTGGCGACGGCCGCATCGAGGGCGACGACGGCCGCGCTCGCCACCGAGAGCGGGTGCTGCCCGGACGCCGCGTCCCAGGCGAGCGCTTCGGCGGCTTCGGCGCGGCAGAGCATCTCGGCGCAGAGGTGCTTGATCGCCTGGAACGCCCCGATCGGCTTGCCGAATTGCTCGCGGACCCGGGCGTACTCGACGGCGATGGTCAGGCAGCGCCGCGCCACGCCCGCCGCCTCGGCCGCCGCCAGGATCGCGGCCGGTGAGTCGGCCGGCGGCACGGAGAGGAGATCGGCCTGGACGTCCGAGAACCGGATGCGGGCCAGCGGACGCGAGAAGTCGAACGCGGGCAGCGGCTCGACGCTCACCCCGGGCGTGCCGGGCGCGAGCAGGACGTGGCCACCCTCGACCGGGACGAGCAGCCAGGCGTCCGGGTGCGCCCCGGGTACGGGCCCGCTGAGGCCGTCCTCGAGGGACAGGGCGTCCAGCAGGACCGCGACGGTGGCCTCCCCCTCGGCCAGGGCCGGGAGCAGCTCCTTGGCTTCGGGGACGTCGGCGAGCAGCAACCCGGCGAGCGCGGTGCCCAGCAGCGGGCCGGGAACGAGTTCCTCCGCCGCCGCGGCGAGCCCGGCGGCGAGGTCGGCGACACTGCCGTCGGCCCCGCCGGCCGCCGCGGGCAGCGCGACACCGAGCAGGCCGAGCGCGGCGAAGCCGGCCGGGATGCCCACGCCGGGGCCGGTCTCCGCGGCGCGCACCGCCTCCCGCGGGTGGTGCGCCGCGGACCAGGCGCGGATCGCCTCGGCCAGCGCGGCCTGTTCCTCGGTGAGCGCGACCGGCATGGGGCCTCCTCGCGGGATCGGCAAACTACTGGCGAGTGTAGAACGTGTTATAGTTTTTCGGCCAGTGGGTCAATTGTCGCGAGGTTCGCCAGGACAGGTAATCTACGTCGTGAACTGGAACAAGTTCCGAAGGACGGGGGAATGCCGATGCCAGGCAAGACCAAGGCCCGCGGCAACGGCCTGAGCGCGATCGGGGCCGACGAACTCGGCTCGGCCGCCCAGCGCGACCGCCGCCGCCGGATCATCGACGCCACCCTCGCGCTGGCGTCGAAGGGCGGCTACGACGCCGTCCAGATGCGGGCCGTCGCCGAGAAGGCCGACGTCGCCCTCGGCACGCTCTACCGGTACTTCCCCTCGAAGATCCACCTGCTCGTCTCCGGGCTGGCCCGCGAGTTCGAGCGCGCGCAGGAGAAGCTAGAGCGCCAGGCCATCCCGGGCGACACGCCCGCCGAGCGGCTGATGTTCGTGCTCGGCCGCAACACGCGCATGATGCAGCGCGACCCGCACCTGACCGAGGCGATGGTGCGCGCGTTCATGTTCGCCGACACCTCCGCCGCGGCCGAGGTCGAGCAGGTCGGGCGGCTGATGGAGAACATGTTCGCCAAGGCGATGGGCATCGCCGAGCCGACCGAGGCGGACCGCGACATCTTCCACGTCGTCGCGGACGTCTGGATGGCGAACCTGGTCGCCTGGGTGACCCGCCGCGCGTCGGCGGCCGACGTCGCGAACCGCCTCGAACTGTCGGTACACCTGCTGCTGGACAAGTGATCCCGGTCGCGGCGGTCGCCGAAGCGCACCGCCGCCTCCACCGGGCGCTGGACCCGCTGACCGACGCCGGGGTCCGCGCACCCTCGCCGCTGCCCGGCTGGACGCGCGGGCACGTGCTCGCCCACGTCACCGACGCCGGCCGCGCGCTGGCCGACCTGGTCGAGCAGGCCCTGCTCGGCGTGCTCGTCCCGCTCTACGATCCCCGCACGCACGACCGCGACGGCATCATCGAGGCGACCGCGAGCCGGACCGCCGACGAGCACCGGCGAGCTCTGCTCCGGCACTCCGTCCGCCTGGAGGACGCCTGGGCCCAGGTCCGCGACTGGGACCAGCAGGTCGACTACCGCGACGGCAAGCTGGCCAGCACGGTCTTCGCGCGCTGGCGCGAGGTGTGGATCCACGCCGTCGACCTCGACGTCGGCATTCGCGTGGCCGATTGGCCGGAACACTTCGCCGTCCACGCCGTGGACTTCCTCGCCGAGCGCCTGCCCGGCGGCGTCGCGGTCCGGGCCGGCGACCGCCGGTGGGGCACCGGTGACACCGAGGTCACCGGTCCCGTGCGCGACCTCGCGGCCTGGCTGTCGGGACGGACCACCGGCGACGGCCTCGCCGGCGACCTCCCGGAGCTGGGCCCCTGGCCGGGCGTCAGCGGTGGGCGGCGGCCACCTCCGCCAGCCCGTCGAGCGCCTTGAGCGTCTCCGCCTCCGGCAGCGTGTCCAGCAGGAACGTGTACCGCTCGACGCCGGCCTCGCGGAAGCCGTCGATCACCTTCGGCGTCGTCGGGCCGCCGAAGACCGCGAACTGGACGTCCTCGCGGCCCTGGTCCGCCAGCCAGCCGCGGACGCGCTGGGCCTCCTGGTACTTCGTGTAGCCGCGCAGCAGCCAGCCGTCGCCGTACTTGGCCAGGCGGTTCAAGGCGGCTTCGCTCTCGCCGCCGATGTAGATCGGGACGTGCGGCTTCTGCACCGGCTTCGGCCAGCTGAAGATCGGGTCGAGGTCGACGTGCTCGCCGTGGAACTCGGCTTCGTCCTTCGTCCAGATCTCCTTGAGCGCGGCCAGCTGCTCGTCGATCAGCGCGCCGCGCGTCTTCGGGTCGGTGCCGTGGTTGCGCATCTCCTCCCGGTTCCAGCCGACGCCGACGCCGAAGAGCGCGCGGCCGTCGGAGATCAGGTCCAGCGACGCGACCTCCTTGGCCGTGTGGATGAGGTCGCGCTGGATCAGCAGGGCGATCCCGGTGCCGAGCAGCAGCTCCGACGTCGCCGTCGCCGCGGCGGTCAGCGCCACGAACGGGTCGAGGGTGCGGTAGTAGACGCGCGGCAGGTCGCCACCGCCCGGGTACGGGGTTTCCCGGCTCACCGGGATGTGCGAGTGCTCGGCGAGGAACAGCGAGTCGAAGCCGCGTTCTTCGAGGGCGGCACCGAGGACGTCGGGCCGGATGCCCTCGTCGGTCACGAAGGTCGAAATCCCGAATTTCATGGTTCCAGGACTACCACCGGGTTGACAGCGGGTGCAGGATGAAGTGATCTCATCATACGTTGAATAAAGGGGTGGACATGGACGTACAGGACGTCGACTTCGAAGAGCTGTACCAAGGCTCGACGCCGATGGGCCGCAAGATGCCGTGGGACCTCGGCGCGCCGCAGCCGGCGGTCGTCGCGCTGGCCGATGCCGGCGAGTTCACCGGCGAAGTGCTCGACATCGGGTGCGGCCTGGGCGACAACTCCGCGTTCCTCGCCTCGCGCGGCCTGCGGGTCACCGGCCTGGACGGCGCACCTTCGGCGATCGAGCAGGCCCGCACGCGCGCGCCGGGCGTCACGTTCGCGGTGGCCGACGCGACCGAGCTCGAAGGCTACGAAGGCCGGTTCGACACGGTCCTCGACAGCGCGTTGTACCACTGCTTGAGCGAGGACGAGCGGCGCGCGTACCTGGCGGCGCTGACCCGCGCGACGCGGCCGGGCGCGACGCTGCACCTGTTCGCTTTCTCGCCGGAGATCCCGGACGGCTTCCCGGCGCCGTACCTGATCAGCGAGGCCAACCTGCGGGAGACGGTCGGTCGCGATTGGACGATCGAGCGCCTCGAGCCGACCCTGTACACGACGTCGATGACGCCGGAGGAGCTGCGGGAGAGCGTCCGGGTGGTGCTGGACCAGGACCCCGGCCGGCTGGCGCGGCTGGGTACCGACGCCGACGGGCGCGTCCTGGTCCCGGTGTGGCAGCTGAAGGCGGTCCGCCGATCGAGTTGACCCGCGACGGCCGGGGCCGTGCTGCGGGCACCGCACCTTCGAGAACGGCCGCCCGGACGAACCGCTCGACGAGGGCTGGCGGCCCATCGACCCCGCCGTCGACCACTTCGAGCCCCAGGGCGTCGCCCTGGCGCCGTGGCCGACCGCCCCCGGAACGCTCTGCTGGTGGCGGCCGGCCTTCTGGCGCCGCTAGACGTTCCGCCGGTACTGGCCGCCGACCTCGAAGAACGCTTCCGTGATCTGACCCAGCGAGCACACCCGCGCGGCGTCCATCAGCACCCCGAACAGGTTGCCGCCGCGGGTGGCCGCCTCGCGCAGGGCCTTCAGCGCCTGCTGGGCGTCCTCGTGGTTGCGGCGCTGGAAGTCCGCGAGGCGGTCGAGCTGGGACTTCTTCTCGTCCTCGGTCGCCCGGGCCAGCTCCACCTCGACTTCGTCCTCCCCCGAGCGCGGGTTGCGGAACGTGTTGACGCCGATGATCGGCAGCGAGCCGTCGTGCTTCTTGCGCTCGTAGAGGATCGACTCGTCCTGGATCTTGCCGCGCTGGTAGCCCGTCTCCATCGCGCCCAGCACGCCGCCGCGCTCGGAAATGCGGTCGAACTCGGCCAGCACGGCCTCCTCGACCAGGTCGGTCAGCTCGTCGATGACGAACGAACCCTGCAGCGGGTTCTCGTTCTTCGACAGGCCCCACTCCTTGTTGATGATCATCTGGATGGCCATCGCCCGGCGCACCGACGACTCCGACGGCGTCGTGATCGCCTCGTCGAACGCGTTGGTGTGCAAGGAGTTCGCGTTGTCGTACAGCGCGCACAGCGCCTGCAGCGTCGTGCGGATGTCGTTGAAGCTCATCTCCTGCGCGTGCAGCGACCGGCCGGACGTCTGCACGTGGTACTTGAGCTTTTGCGAGCGCTCGTTCGCGCCGTAGCGCTCGCGCATCGCCACCGCCCAGATCCGGCGCGCCACCCGGCCGAGCACCGAGTACTCCGCGTCCATGCCGTTGGAGAAGAAGAACGACAGGTTCGGCGCGAAGTCGTCGATGTCCATGCCCCGCGCGAGGTACGACTCGACGTAGGTGAAGCCGTTGTGCGGGCCATCCACCAGCCGGCGCCGAGACCGATGATGATCGTCGCGGGCAGCACGACTGGGTTGAGGATAGCTGGGGCCGCAGTTCGCCCTCTTCGGGGTTCATGGTGCCGATCAGCACGAACCGGGCCGCGTGCGAGACCGAAACGCCTTCACGTTCCACGGT